>CBIGXK010000001.1:0-43345 GCA_966193805.1 uncultured bacterium
CATTCAGTTTTTTTCAAAGGTATGGAGTTTAGAATTTCTCTACCACGCCCAGCGCAAACAGCGCAAAATCATATTTAACAGGATCAGCAGCGTCATATTTCCGTAAGTGAGCGGTAAGCTCCATTGCCGAGCGCCAGTCGGCATTCGGCCGTTGGAGCAAGTCAAATCTCCTCGCCACGCGCGCAACGTGCAGGTCGAGTGGGCAAACCAGTTGCGACGGCTTTATCTTTTTCCAAAGACCGAAGTCCACCCCCTTCCCGTCGTCCCTTACCATCCATCTTAAAAACATGTTAAGCCGTTTGCACGCCGAATTTTTTTGCGGCGACGCAACGTGCTTCCTCGTTCTCTTTGGAACGTCTTCCAACGAAAAAAAATAATTACTAAAGAAGTTGAGCGCCTCTTCCACTGGCTCGCCAACCGCAGGCAGCGGCGCCGTGAATGCGTCCTCGAGCGAATCATTTTTTTGATAATGATATTGCAGAAAGGAAATAAAATAAAGCAGATCGGTAGCGTTGAACGTGCGGTGACAAAAATGCTCGAATCTTTTCCTTTCTTTTTCGCGATGATGAACAATAAAATGATGGGGATCGTTATCCATCAGTTTCATCAGCTCAAAACTTTTCCGCATGATGGTTGTGCGGTTGCCCCATGCAAAGATTGCCGCAAAAAAACCGGCAATCTCGATGTCCTGTTTTTTGTTGAACCTGTGCGGTACGGATATCGGATCGCCGTCGATAAATGACGGCCGGTTATACTCTTCCACCTTCCGGTCGAGGAAATCTTTCAGTGCATTCACCGTTATGCTTTCAAGGCATTATCCAGGTCATCGATCAAATCATCTATATCTTCCACGCCCACGCTTAACCTGATCAGCGAATCGGTCAGGCCATTCTTTATTCGTTCTTCTCTCGGAATAGATGCGTGGGTCATGCTCGCCGGATGATTGATCAGCGATTCAACACCGCCGAGGCTTTCAGCGAGGGCAAACACTTTTGTTGACGACAATAACTGCTTTGCTTTATCAACACTGTCATCTTTGAGGGTAAAGCTCATCATTCCACCAAAACCGCGCATCTGCTTCTTCGCAATTTCATATCCCGGATGATCCCGGAACCCGCACCAGTACACCTTGCCAACTTTAGGATGTGCCCGTAAAAATGCGGCGATCTTTTCTCCATTAAAGCAATGTCTTTCCATTCTCAGGTGAAGCGTCTTCAATCCCCTGAGCACAAGAAAGCAATCCTGCGGACCCGGCACCGCTCCGCAGCTTTTTTGGATGAAGTATAATTGTTCGCGCAGGTTGGCGTCGTTCATCATCAGGCAGCCATGAATAACGTCGCTATGGCCGCCGAGATATTTCGTGGCGGAATGCATGACAATGTCCGCACCGTGATCGAGTGGATTTTGCAGGTATGGCGAAGCAAAAGTGTTATCAACACATACAATTATCTCTTTGCCCCTGACCAATGATGAAACCGCCCGAATGTCCACCACGTTCATCAACGGATTAGTGGGCGTTTCGATCCATATCAGTTTCGTTTTATCATTGATGAGCTTGCTGACGTTTTCCGGCTGGAACATGTCAACGTAATGAAACTTTATTCCAAACTTTGCAAACACTTTTGTAAACAGGCGGTAGGTGCCGCCATACATGTCGTTGCCGGCAATCACTTCATCGCCGGGCGACAGCAGTTTGATCACTGCGTCGGTTGCAGCCACACCACTTCCAAATGAAAGACCGTATTGGGCATTCTCGCTGATCGCGAGCGCTTCTTCCAGTACCTGTCGCGTTGGATTCTGCGACCTTGCATATTCAAAGCCTTTATTCACGCCGGGTGCCTGCTGCACATATGTTGACGTTTGGAAAATCGGCGTCATAATGGCGCCGGTCGATGGATCAGGTTCAATTCCTCCGTGTATCAATTTCGTGGCCAGTTTCATGTCGTTGTTTTGCATGCGAATTTAACTTGTTTTCACATTGATTATTTTACATTTGTCGCGATGGGTCAGAAGAAACTACTACGCTTTGCAGAAATCAGGACATTTCACAATGTGCTGGAATACCCACAGCAGATGCAGGGAAAGTGGAGCGCTTTTTTTCAGAACAACCATCCGCTTACGCTGGAACTCGCCTGCGGCAAGGGCGAATACGCCGTGGGGCTGGGCAGGATGTTTCCCAACAGAAATTTTATTGGCGTTGATTTGAAAGGCAACCGGATATGGGTGGGCGCAAAAAAGGCCCTGCAGGAGAAACTGGAGAATGTTGCGTTTATCCGCAGCCAGATAGATAAAATCGACCAATATTTTGAAAAAGGCGAGGTGAGCGAGATTTGGATCACATTTCCCGACCCGCAGCTAAGAACTTCAAAGGCAAAGAAACGCCTTACACATCCCCGTTTTTTAAGACTGTACCAGAACATACTTGCTGCGGGAGGGCCCATCCATCTTAAAACTGACTCACCCGATCTTTATCGCTTTACACTGTCGGTGATAGAATTATATGGGCTGAAAATAATTGAAGATATTGACGATGTGCATGCCGGGGCCGCATTAATGGATGAATTGAAGATCAAAACGTACTATGAAAGTCTCGACATTGCAGGCAGCAAGCGCGTGCATTACCTGCAATTCATACTGCCGCCGGAAATATTGCCGGATAGGGATAACGAATTAAAAGATGTAATCGTTGAACAGGAAGCCTACAGACGATGAAGAACCTGAATCATACTCGAATGATGAAGGACTAACCGTATTTACGGCAGAATACCTGCTGAGCCGGGGATATTGCTGCGGCTACGGTTGCAAAAATTGCCCCTATGACTATTTAAACGTGAAGGAGCCGCGGCGCTCCATGCTTCTTCTTCAAAGAAAAAAAGATGAAAGCGAAAAAAAATAAAAAAGCTCCGCCCAAAGAAAAGGCCGTAAGCATCAATCCTTCAGGCAAAAAGGATCAGTCGTTTTTCGAGCTTGTGCACGAAGTGGCGAGGCAAATACCGCGTGGACGCGTCACTACATACGGCGCCATTGCTGCCTGCCTGGGTACAAAATTATCTGCACGCATGGTGGGGTGGGCGCTGCATGGCGCTCACGATCCGCGAAACAAAGTGCCGGCGCACCGCGTGGTGAACAGGAACGGCATGCTTTCGGGCAAACATCACTTTGGCGGGCCCGACGCGATGCAAAAACTGCTGGAGAAAGAGCATATTAAAGTGGTGAACGACCAGGTGCAGGATTTTAATCGGTTGTTTTGGGACCCGATGGAAATGGGTTAAAACGATCGGCCATCATCGAACAACCACTAATAATATGGCGAGATAAACAAATACACCAACACTCCACTCACAGATACATACAGCCAGATGGGCCACGTGATCCTCGCCAGTTTGCGGTGCCTGGGCCATTCAGCGATCATGGCGCGATAACTTGTAAACAGGATAAAAGGAAGAATGATCGCCGCGAGCAATATGTGCGTGATCAGAATGAAGAAATATACATACCGGATGGTTCCTTCTCCTCCAAATTTGGTGTCGCCGGCAAACAGATGGTGACACACATAAGACATAAGAAACAACACAGACAACGCCATTGCCGTCAGCATCAGCCTGCGGTGCAGGAGATATCTTTTGTTTTTAACGGCAACCAGCGCCGCGATTAGCAGTACGGAAACGCAACTGTTGATGATGGCGTTTATGCGGGCGAAAATATGCGGGTCGAAGCCAGGGCCCAGTGGCACCTGCACTCTTCCAAGAATTACAATGGCGATAAATACAACCACCGAAACGGCCAGGATAAGTATTCTCGCTCTTCTGTCGTTCTTAGGAAGGATCGGTTCCAGCATGTTAAAAAAAGGAGGTTTTTTTCTTCTTGTCCTTTTCAAGGATCAGTAGTGTGATGTCTTCGGCCAGTTTCGACATGGATGCACTGTCGAGGCCGTCGTAGTAGCCGCGAACTACCCGGTCTCTGTCTATCAGTACAAATTTTTGTGTATGGATGAAATTGGAGTCCACTCCTTTGCCGTCCTGCAGACCCAGCTTCAATTCATCGAGGGCATAGTTGTAGATCTTATCTTTCGGGCCGGTAAGGAACCACCACGTGTCGTGATTGACATGAAACTTATCCGCATATTTTTTGAGCGCTTTTGCCGAATCCCTTTCCGGGTCGACGGTAAACGAAATGAACCGAACGAAGCTGCCATTCAGTTTGGTGCGCAGGTCCTTCATTTTCATGGCATCCTGCAGTTCCTTCATGTTTTGTGTAAGCGTTGGGCAGATGGAAGGGCAGCGCGTGAAGAAGTAGTCTGCGACGATAATGTTTCCTTTTATATCGTCGAGCGACACCTCGTCGCCCAACTGGTTGGTGAGGGTAATGTTGTCGAGCGTGTGCCAAACCGTGTCAGATACCTTCTTTCCATTCACTACCTGGTTGATAACGGTGTCGGGAAAATACCTTGGCGGCATGTGGACGGCACCTTCACTCGCCGTTTTAACGATGTAATAGCTGAGCAGCGGAAGGAGTGCTGCAAGACAAAGCGCCAGTACAGATTTTTTACTCACGTCTCAAATTGAGCCGCAAAGTTACGTCATTTTAAATGCTCTTCCTGTCCATGCTCGGGAGCAGGCGCCATTTTTTGGTGTTGCGTTTCTCTTTTGTGCGTATCGATGTTATTGCGAAGGTTCTTGAATGAGTCACCATCCCACAAAAAGGCGCCGATAAACCAAACGAACAGCAGGGCCGGCACGGCGATGGTCATGATCATATTCTTGATCTCATGCTTCAGGTGCATGAATTCGGCGATGATATAAAATGCTTTGGCCGAAGTGAATATAATATAGAGGATGTTGAACCAGATCTTTGTGGTATGCGGAAACCGGGGAGCAACAAACATCCCGATAACAAGCTCGATGCAGGTGATGACAAGCAGTATCCAGAATGTTCTCCAGACCGCTTTTGTATCGAAGCCGTGGTTGTGTTCGTGTGCCTCCTGGTCGAGGTGTGCGTGTGCTGAACTATTTTCCATACAGTTATTTTAATGCTTTCATCTTTTTAAAACAGGTAGAAGCAGGTGAATACAAATACCCACACCAGGTCCACAAAGTGCCAGTAAAGTCCTGCTTTTTCAATCATCAGATAATGTCCTCTTCTTTCAAATGTTCCCTTGATCGTCATTATGAGCATAATGATGTTCACGATCACGCCCGAGAACACGTGAAATCCATGAAATCCGGTTATAGTAAAGAAGAAATTGGTAAAGTTGGTGGTCGACTGGCTACCGTCGTAGTTAGGGAAAGGATTTCTTCCCCACCATGCGCCTTCATGATACAGGTGCGTCCATTCCCAGGCCTGGCAGGAAAGGAACGCGATACCGCCGAGTATGGTCCATGACATCCATTTGATCACGCCTGCCCTGTCTTTCGCATGCCCGGCGCCTACGGCCAGTACCATGGTAACGGAGCTCATGATGAGGATGAACGTCATAAGGCTCACAAATACCAGTGGCAAATGTGTATCACCCATGAACGGGAACGTGGAAAAAACGTGGTTCGGGTCGGGCCATGCCGGGGTGGCGAAGCGGATGGATCCGTAGGAGATAAGAAACGCGCCGAAAGTGAACGCATCGCTCATCAGGAAATACCACATCATCAGTTTGCCGTACTCGACATTAAAAGGGCTTCTTCCCCCTCCCCACCATTTTTGACTTGCCGTTGTAGCTATGTCTGCCATATAAAAAACGTAAAAGTTAAATTTAAAACTCAGTTACAGCGTCCACATAAAGAACACAAAGAGATAGATCCATAAAAGATCCACAAAGTGCCAGTATGTGCTTGCCAGTTCGATGGTTACCGGGTTATAATTACGGACCTTAGAACTGAACGCCTTTATAAAAATGATCAGCAGCGCCACCACCCCGCCGAGCACATGCAGCACGTGCAAGCCGAAGATGATGTAAAGAAACTGACCGCCTCCCGATCCCCTGAAATCAACACCAGTACCCCACAGGCTGCTGAACCCCATAATCTGGAAGGTGATAAACAGCATACCCAGCAAGGCTGTTACCGATATCAGCCTGCGGTAACCCTTCATGTTCCTTTCCTTGAAAGCCTTCAGGGCCAGTTGAATGGTCAGACTGCTTGCAAGGATCACCGCGGTCGAGTAATAAAATATCTTCGGCATCTGCACGGTTACCCATGCAGGCTGACTTTCCTTCACCACATAAGCACTCGTAAGGCCCGCAAACATCATAATAATGCTTCCCAGCCCTACCCACAATGTGAACTTGTGTGGATGAATCTTGTTTCTCTGTGTACTCACTGTTGCGCCAATCACGTTTATAATTTTACTCCTTTAACCATTTTTATCTGCCAGCAGGGTAAGCAATACCACTGCCAGGTAAATATAGCTTCCAAACATCACTCGCCTTGCCGCTTTCACCGTCATTTGCCGGTAGAGCTGAACGCACAGCCATACCATGTAGAGGTTTGCCGCAAGTACGATCCAAAAGCTTACCACGCCGCTCATTCCCGCCAGGTAGGGAAGCACCCCGATAGGTACCAGCACCAGCGAATAAATGACCGACTGTATCGCCGAGTATTTTGTGGGCCCTTCGACCGAAGGCATCAGTTTGAACCCTGCTTTCGCATAGTCGCTATGCGCTATCCAGGCGATGGCCCAGAAGTGCGGGAACTGCCAGAAGAACTGGATCGCAAAAAGTATCCATCCTCCTGCCGTCAACTGATCCTGCCCCGCGGCCCAGCCGATAAGGCAGGGCAAAGCTCCGGGAACCGCACCCACCAGCACCGACACCGAGCTTTTCCTTTTCAGGGGTGTGTACATAAACGCGTACACGAACCAGCTCACAGCCGCAATGACTGCCGACAGCGGGTTAAAGAAATGCCACAATATCGCTGCACCTCCCAAACCTGCCACCGCCGCAAATGTCCATCCTTCGGAAGGACTCATCCTCCCCGAAGCTACGGGCCTTTTTGCGGTGCGCTTCATTAACGCGTCGGTATCCTTCTCCACCACCTGGTTAACCGCGTTGGCGCTGCCTGTGACCATTAATCCTGCAGTAAACAGGAGAATGATCATGAGCCAGTCATACTCGACAACTTTTGGAGCAAGGAGGTAGCTGACAACTGCTGAAAAGACGACCATGAAACTCAGGCTGAACTTTATCAGCATCATGTAATCCCTGATCTTGCTCGCTATTGTAAAAGAACTAGTTGGTTTATCACCCATTGCCTTTATATCAATGGGGCTTTTCATCGGGCATCACCGGTTCAGTTTGAGAAATGAATTCTCTGCCATCTTTACTGTAATCATAGGGCCAGCGGTGAACTTCCGGAATTTCTCCGGGCCAGTTACCATGACCGGGATGGATCGGCGCTGTCCATTCGAGCGTGGTTGCGCCCCATGGATTCAGCACCATAACCCTTCTACCCTTGAAAATGGAATAGAAGAAGTTAAAGATGAACATCAACTGAACGGCAAATACTACCATTGCCACTGTTGAAATAAACTTATTGAGATCAGCAAACTGGTTGAACGATTCCCAGTTGCTGTAATCGAGATAACGGCGCGGCATCCCTGCAAGACCTTCGTAGTGCATGGGCCAGAAGATCAGGTAAGACCCGATCAATGTGACCCAAAAGTGAATGTACGACATGGTATTGTTCATGTAGCGCCCGAACATTTTCGGGAACCAGTGATAAATACCGGCAAACATGCCAAAGAATCCCGCAACGCCCATCACAATGTGGAAGTGCGCGATTACGAAATAGGTATCGTGCAGATGTATGTCAAGTGTTGAGTTTCCAACGAAAATACCGGTTAGTCCACCGGAAATGAACAGGCTCACAAAGCCTATCGAGAACATCATGCCCGGAGTAAACCGGAGGTTCCCTTTCCAGATAGTGGTTAGCCAGTTAAATACTTTTATCGCTGATGGTATGGCAATTAGCAGCGTCAGCAGTACGAACACCGATCCAAGGAAAGGATTCAAACCGCTCACGAACATGTGGTGCGCCCACACCAGGAAGGCCAGTATCGCAATCGCAAACAGCGAACCCACCATCGCCATGTAGCCGAATATCGGTTTCCTTGCATTCACACTCATCACCTCCGACACAATACCCATGGCCGGTAGGATGATAATATATACCTCAGGGTGACCCAGGAACCAGAACAAGTGTTGGTAGAGGATCGCACTTCCGCCTTCGTTAGGCAGCGCAGTTTGTGTGGACGCCAGGTAGATATCCGAAAGGAAGAAGCTGGTGCCGGCGTGGCGGTCGAACAGCAAAAGAATGAAGCCCGACAGCAGTACCGGGAACGAAAGCACACCCAGAACGGCAGTGAAGAACAGCGCCCAGATGGTGAGCGGCAGCCTTGTCATGCTCATTCCTTTTGTGCGCATATTGAGGATCGTGGAAATATAGTTCAGACCGCCGAGCAGTGACGACACAACAAACAGTGCCATGGCCGTCAGCCAAAGGTCTGCACCCACCCTTGACCCGGGCGAGGCATCTCCAAGGGCGCTAAGCGGTGGATAAGCCGTCCATCCTCCTGCAAAAGGACCTGTTTGCACGAAAAGAGAAGAGAACATGATGACGCTGGCAATAAAGAAGAACCAGTAAGAAAGCATGTTCAGGAACGGCGAGGCCATATCCCTTGCACCAATTTGCAACGGAATAAGATAGTTGGCGAACGTTCCGCTCAAACCGCCGGTGAGTACGAAGAACACGAGAACGGTGCCATGCATTGTAACCAGCGCGTAATAAGATTCAGCGGATATTTTGCCTCCCGGCGCCCAGCGCCCAAGCAGATCTTCGAGTATCGGGAAAGCCTGGTCGGGATACCCGAGTTGCAACCTGAACAGCACTGACATCAATCCACCGATGACGGCCCACGCCATACCGGTGATCAGGAATTGCCTGGCGATCATTTTATGATCCTGGCTAAATACATATTTCGTGATGAACGTGTCCTTGTGATGATGTACGTGATGCTCATCATGGTGCGCCTCATGAGTTGTTATTACCTCCGGGTGGCTATGCATTGCAGCGTCGTTGCTCATGATAATTCTTTTTTATTGATCGGTTTTCGGGACCGGGTTATTGTTTTACTGCCACAGCAGATGCCGCCGGCGATGTTTGCGCCGTTGCTGTCGTGTCTGCTGCTTGTTTGTTGGCGGGATCCTTTTCAGGAAACGCCAGGTAATAAGTTGGTTTCTGCCTGGCCCTCCAAAGAATATACTCCGATGGAGTAACCACTTTCACGATGCCTTTCATTGAATAATGTCCATTACCACACATCTGGTCGCAGGCAATTTCATATTCGAACTTGCTATTACCCGTGATCTTCCTCATCTCTTCTGTTGTGTACTTCGGTGTGAAATGCATGGTGGTGGGTGTGCCGGGAACCGCATCCATCTTCATGCGGAAATGCGGCAGGCCCACGTCATGAATCACATCCCTTGAAAATATATTGATCTTCACCGGCTGTCCCTTGATAAGGTAAAGCGCCTCCGTGGTTACGATGTCGTCATGACTGTATTTGTCGTCCCAGATCAATCCGAGGTCGTTACTTTTCGTTTCGTCAATGTTCTTGTAATATCTTTTTCCGTAAACATTGTCCTTACCCGGGTAGCGGTAGATCCATCCAAACTGTTTGCCGGTAACTTCTACCTGCATGGCGTTCTTGGGCGCGTCGCCGGTGATGTTGTACCAGTAATATAATCCAAAGCCCACCAGTACGCAAAGTGCAATCGCAGGTACAGTGGTCCACAAAATTTCCCAGTTAGTATTATGCGGGTAGAAATAAGCTTTTCTCTTTTCAGAATACTGGTATTTGTAAGAGAACCAGAAAAGCAATATCTGCGTAATAAAGAAAACAACTCCGGTAACAGCTATGGTGATGAACATCATGGTGTCGATCTTTTCACCATGATCGGATGCCGACGGATAAGGCAGCAGGGTCTTATTGTAAAACAATTCGTGGCACCAGTATATCCCGATCAGGCCGAGTACCAGAAAAACCACCATCAGGAACGCATTTACCCTGTTGCTTTGCTCGAAGGATTTTTTTTCACCTTTAAGAACGGAAACATACTCACTGGCCTTTGCAATCTGAAAAGTGATCAGAAAGCCAAGACCCAGAATCGCCAATAATAAAATCGCTGTAGTTGACATGAGGATCAAAAATTTTTATACAACCAGGTTCTAGCCGTCAATTATAGGTTATGTATGGTGAATAATGCTCTCTTTAGTGAAGGGATGATTTTTTGCCACCAGCGGGTACTTGCTCATCACCCTTCCGGTCACCAGCATAATTATCCCAACAAAACCGAGAGCGATACCGAAATCGAACAGGTTCATGGCCACATGATCGGGTACCACACTCGCAAACACCATCTGGTGAAAGTCGAGCCAGTGACCGAACAACATCAATACCGCCATCATCGTCATCGTGCCATAGTTCCTCTTCGAATTTCTTCTCATCAAAATTAGTAAAGGTGCAAGGAAATTGATGATGAACATCATCCAGAACTCAAATGAATAGGCTCCTTCTATCCTTGGTTTGAAATAAACAGTTTCTTCCGGAATATTCGCGTACCATATCAGCATGAATTGTGCAAACCACAGGTATGCCCAAAAGATAGAGAACGCAAATATCAGTTTACCGATATCATGAATATGCTCCCTGTTGGTATATTCGAGATAACCGTTATTCTTCATAAATACCACAAACAGCAGCAGCAGCGCAAGTCCGGATACCCAGGTGCTCGCAAATGTGTACCAACTGTACATGGTTGAATACCAATGCGCATCAATGCTCATTAACCAGAGCCAGGGCATGGTTGACATTACAGTAAGCGCGAACCAAACGATAAACAAAGACGCCCATACTGTTTCTTTCCATATGAATTTCTTTCCTGCCTCAACGCTCAACGGTGCTTCATCGGTGCTTCTCGAAAGGCTGCGCATCTTATAGCCGAGCACTGCCCAAAGGCCAATCGTCAATACTGTCCAGATGGTGAAGTAGGTAACATTCAAAAACGGCTGCTTGCCGCTGAGGATCGGATCGGCTGCCACAGCCTCTGTATCTGTCCAATGATAAATATGTGACATGTGATGGCCGCCGAATACGATGGCAAGCAGGATAAGGAGTGTGATGAAACCGACTATCGGCAATGCTGCAGTTATCGCCTCGGCAACGCGCCTGAAAGCCAACTGCCAGCCTCCAAAAGCCAGGATGGTGGCGCAAATGAAAAACATACAGGCGTTTATCGTCAAAAGAAAATAAACGCTGTTCTGCAACAGGCTTGCCCAGAACCTGGTCTTTTCATGCATGTCGCCGGTGCCATACATCAGGAATCCCACGATCAGGGCAAGCACGCCTACGCCGATCAAACCGTATGACCAGTTTTTATACCTGCCCGGGATCTCAAAATATTCTTTACTTGCCATCATCAATATTTTTCTTTTCTAAACCTTTTTACATTTTAGCTTTTGCCACCGCTGCCGTATCGGTTGACGTTGAATCACCACCTGTTCCACCGCCCTTTCCGGCTTCTTTCGCTTTGATAAAGTGAACGATCATCCATCTTTGCTTTGTGCTCAGTTGCGGACCATAAGGCCCCATCTGGCCCTTGCCATAGGTGATCGAATAAAACATTTGTCCTTCCGGCATGGTGGTCACCACCGGATCGCTCACCAGGTTTCTCGGTGCAGCCGCAAACGGTCCGTTTCCTCCGTTATAGAGAGGACCGTTGCCATCTAATTTCTGGCCATGACAGATGCCGCAATTCACCAGGTACAACCTTTCGGCCTCTTTCATCTCTGCCGCTTTCAGCGCAGGCAAAGGATTGGGGATCTGTTTGGCCAGCACATAGTTAGTCGAGTCGCCGGCGGCATCCTTGGCCAGCGGGAAAGGAAGCAGTTCTCCTCTCTTGATGGTTCCCGGTACCGGCAGCCTGGTGTAGCGTATGCCGTGCGAATCAAGATTTGCTGTTGACGCATACGTTTCATATGCCCTGCTTGGGTTCATATCAGGCATGTAATTCCTTCTCTGCGTTTTGTGGTCCGAGCAGCCCCAGGCAACCACGCCAAGAATCAAAACTGATATGATCGATATTTTTTTCATCCCTTATTATTCTCTTTTTAGTGGGGGATACCGCGTTCAGTGCGTCCCTTCTAATAATATTTATTGTGCGGCGGTTCTCAGTTTCTGTTCCTTGTCGTACCGGCCGAGCCACCATCCTGTTTCTGCATGCTGCACGTTAATTTCAGTGGCGCCGATACTGGTCATGAAATCGCTCACCTCATTTTCATCGTTCTTTGAACAGTCGATCACCATTACAAACTTGTCGTCGGTGGACCTGAGGTGAAAGTGGTGCTTTCTCACAAAGGGTGCCAGTTGGCACAAGTAGCAGAAAGTGATCACCATTCCAATTGCCGAAAACAGTACCGTTAGCTCAAACATGATCGGTATCCAGGCGGGCAACGCAAAATGTGGCTTACCACCGATGTTCAGCGGCCAGTCGAGCGTAAAGATCCACGTCATAAAACCGAAGGCCACCGACGTACCCGTAATAGCGTACAAAAAGCCCGCCGTGTGAATGCTGGTGTCGCGAAGGCCCATCTCAGTGTCAAGTCCATGAATCGGGAAGGGCGTATAAACATCGTGCAGGCGGTAGCCCGACTTGCGTACGCGCTTCACCGCACTAAACAACGTATGTTCTTCTTCAAAGACACCGACAACAAATTTTTTTATAGACATTTCAACTCAATTGTTATTCAAAATGATCGTACTAGTGATGCTCGCCAACTGTTTCGAGGTACATCACATCAGAATCCTTTTTCTCGACAGTATCCATTTTCTCTTTGTAAACAGCGCCCGACTTCTTCAGTATGTGCTTGATTTCGGCAATGGCGATTACCGGGAAGAATTTGGAGAACAGGAAGTAAAGGGTAAAGAACAATCCAAACGTTCCCAGGTAAAATCCAATCTCGTAAATGGATGGCGAATAATAGGTGCTCCAGCTGCTGGGGAGATAATCGCGATAAATAGAGGTCACGATAATCACGAAGCGCTCGAACCACATGCCTATGTTCACGATCACCGACATGAAGAAGGTAACCGCTATGTTGCGTCTCATTTTCCTGAACCAGAAAACCTGCGGCGACAATACGTTACAGCTCATCATCAGGAAGTAACTCCACCCATAGGGGCTGAAGGGATTTGCACGGCTTTGCATGAAGGCCCATCCTTCGTATTGGTTTTGTGAGTACCAGGCCACGAACAATTCCGTGAGGTAAGCAATACCAACGATCGAGCCCGTCAGCACAATTACCTTGTTCATCACCTCGATATGTTCAAGTGTAATATATTCTTCGAGGCTCAGCACTTTTCTCGTCACGAGCAAAAGCGTCTGTACCATCGCAAAACCAGAGAAGATCGCCCCCGCAACGAAGTAAGGGGGGAAGATGGTGGTGTGCCATCCCGGAATAACGGAAGTTGCGAAGTCGAATGATACCACCGTGTGCACGGACAATACCAGCGGTGTACTCAGGCCCGCAAGAACCAGCGAGAGACTTTCATGCCGCTGCCAGTGTTTTGTTGACCCCGTCCATCCGAAAGAGACGATGCCGTACATGTATTTCCTCCATTTCAGCTTGGCGCGGTCACGAACCGTTGCCAGGTCGGGGATAAGCCCGGTGTACCAGAACAATAATGAAACGGTGAAGTAAGTAGAGATCGCGAACACGTCCCAAAGCAGCGGTGAGTTGAAGTTCACCCACAACGGGCCGCGCGTGTTGGGATAGGGAAGTACGAAGAAAGCCATCCACACCCTGCCCATGTGCCAGATCGGAAACTGACCGGCGCACATTACCGCAAAGATCGTCATCGCCTCTGCCGCACGGTTAACGCCTGTTCTCCAGCCCTGCCTGAACAGCAAAAGGATCGCGGAGATGAGCGTACCTGCGTGACCAATACCCACCCACCAAACGAAGTTGGTGATATCCCAACCCCAACCAACCGTCTTGTTCAGGTTCCATTGACCTATTCCATATCTCACTTCACGATAAACCGAGTACACTCCGAAAAGCAACAGGACAACGGCAACCAGGAAGCCGATCCACCACAACTTGCTTGGACGCGCTTCTATGGGTCGCACAATATCCTCTGTAACCTGGTGATAATCCTTATCACCATTGATGAGCGGCGCCCTTGCCTGTGATTCATATCTGATTAACGACATAATAAAAACTTTGTTCGTAACTCGTTTTACTTCTTTACAACTTAATTAGTGTGCGGCAGGTTCATGAGGAGTCACATTCTGCGCGCCCGGTTCGTGATCAACAACGTCGCCTGCTGTGGGTGAGTTCCGCACTTTGGCGAAGTAGGACACGCTGGGCAGTGTATGCAACTGCTCGAGTACAAAATATAACCTGTTCTTTCCCTGCTCACGCACCTTATTTACCATGCTTTCTTTACTATTTACATTTCCGAACACAATTGCGTTTGTGGGGCAGGCCTGTGCGCATGCCACACTTGCATCGCCTTCCTCCAGCGGCCTGTTTTCTCTTTTAGCCGTCAGCTTACCTTCCTGCTGGCGCTGTACGCAGAACGAACATTTCTCCATAACACCACGGCTGCGTACTGTTACGTCGGGGTTCAACACCATCCTCGTAAGATCATCGTTCATCATGAACACCGCTTCGTTCAGTGCTCCAACACCTTCCTTCAATTGGTTATCGTCAAAGCTGTCTGCTCCTGTATAGTCGGCCCAGTTAAATCTTCTTACTTTATAAGGGCAGTTGTTGGCGCAATACCTTGTACCGATACAACGGTTGTACACCATCATGTTTATTCCTTCGCTGCTATGGCTCGTTGCAGCAACAGGGCATACATTTTCGCACGGCGCGTTGTTGCAATGCTGGCAGAGCATCGGCTGGAATATGGTCTGAATCGAATCTGCATCATTGAGGTCGCCGGTGTAATACCTGTCGATCCTGATCCAATGCATATCGTGAAAACGAAGCACTTCATTTTTCCCCACTACGGGCACGTTGTTTTCAGCATTACAGGCCACCACGCAGGCGCCACAGCCGTAGCAGGCATTGAGGTCGATAGACATTCCCCACCTGGCGCCGGGCATGTCGTAAACCGGGTACAGCGTACCTCCCGCTTCAAAATTCTCGAGTCCGCCCCACGGTGCCATTTCTTTAACCCGTTCATCCAATATTTTGGTCGGATCTTTTTTCATTTCGTCGTAGGTGATCTCCTGGACCACATTGTGCCGTCCCTCGTAAGAATTATGCGTTTGGTTCTGAGCCACCTTGTAGTTGCCTTCCGCCTTTGTTACGGTAACAGCAGGAACGACCCTGTCTATTGTAGTACCATTATAAGTCGCAAAAGAGAAAACATTTTTACCTGCGTCGAGAACGGCACGGCCGATCTTCTTGGCAGTATCTTCCGGTTTGGCACTCATTCTTCCGTATCCCAATGCGATGGCAATCGTGTTTTCATTCATGCCGGGAATAATCAGCGCCGGAAGCGTTACTTCCTTATTGCCTACCTTAACGGTTACCCGCGGTTTTACCGGATGAACCTCATACTCATCTGCGCTCTTCTGGTTAGCAATATCTATATCCAAAACTTCGCGCCCAAACTTCACCGGCACCATTACATAATTGTCCCAAACGGCTTTAGTAATGGGATCGGGGAGCTCCTGCAGCCAGGGGTTGTTCGCATAGCGGCCGTCACCCATTGCCACATTCTCATATAAGATAAGTTCAGTTTCGCCACCTTTTGCCGGAGCCGCCAGTGTTGCCGATGCATTCTGGACGGCCGCTCCGTTAAATGCAGCCGTTGCCGGCGCAGCAGTGGTGGTGGTCACTATTCCGTTCTGCAATGTTTTCGCATAAGCTTCCGGACCACCTGTTCGGGATATCCAAAAATTTCTGAAATATGCTTCGTAAGTTGAAGGGTTTCCGCTCCATTTCAGCAGCGATTCCTGCGGCTGCCTTGTAGTGAACAGTGGAAAGATGGTAGGCTGCAAAAGACTTACATGTCCCGTATAGGCTTCTGCGTCGCCCCAGCTTTCGAGATAATGATGCACCGGAGCGCTGAATTTGCAAAGCTCCGCGGTTTCGTCGAGCTTATAGCTCATCGCCACCGATGTTTTCACTTTTTTGAGCGCGTCGGCAAAGCGTTTGGAATCGGGATAATTATATACAGGATTTACATCGTTGATAATAATGGCTCCTATCCTTCCTGCTTCCATGTCGGCAACAAGTGCGGCAAACTCGTTGTCGAGTCCCTGCCTTGTTTGCAGGTTGGCGCTCCAGTCAATTGTCTTTCCATTTGCGCCGATGGCTTCGTTGATGGCGTTGACAACGATCTGGACGTTTGGATTTGTGCTGCCCGATACAACGAGGGCTTCACCTCCTGCGGCTTTCAGCTCGGCGGCTGCTTTTTCGATGCCGGCCTTTAACTTAGGATTTGCCATCCCTGATGCGGTACCCGTATTGACTGCGTTCAAAAGTGCAGCAGCCACGGCGCCGGCTTCGGAGGGCTTATGCGTGTACCTGAGATCGGCGTTTGCGCCAGTCATGCTCAGCATGCTTTCGAACTGGTAGTGCTTGCTCAGCTCAGGTTGTTCTTTCGTTAATTTTCTTCGTGAGGCGTATGCTCCCTGGAAGGTGGTGGCATCGAGCCATGTGCCGAGGAAGTCTGCGGAGAGACCCACTACCACTTTTGCATTCTCGAAGCGATAGTAGGGAATGGCTCTTTTACCGTAAGTAGCTTCGTTCGCCAGCAACATGCTGCTGTACGAAACGGCATCGTACTGCACATGCCTTGAGCCGGGATATTTCGCTAAAAATTCATTGATAATTTGTTTGCCGCTGGGGGATGTTACCGTACCGGTGAGTAAAACAACGGTGCCGGCCGAACCCAATGCCTGCGTCACCTGGGTGTCGAGCTGCTGCCAGGAAACGGCGCTGCCGTTGGCCATCGGAAAACGCTGCCGCGCGGTGTCATAAAGATCGAGTACCGATGCCTGCACTTTTGCAGACGTGCCGCCTTTGGTGAACGGGTATAAAGTATTGCCTTCAATTTTTATTGGCCTGCCGTCCCTCACCTTCGCTACCACGGGAATCGATTCTCCCTCGGACACGAATGTGGTGGCATAGTAATCTGCAACGCCCGGAGTAAGGTTTTCCGGTTTATTCAGGTAAGGAATCGCTTTGTGAACAGGCGTTTCGCAGCTTGCTGCCAGTGCAGCGGCTGCGGTGCTGAAACCAACGAATTTCAAAAAGTCCCTCCTCGAAGCGCCTGAACTTTCGAGTTCTTTACCGGCATCCGGACCTACCTGTGGAAGATCTTCCCTGAACTCGTCAGCCGAAAGTTTGGCAAATTGCTCACTCTCATTGAATTCGGAAAAGTTCTGCCAATATTTTTTGTTCGCCATTTATATATTTTTTTGCCACAAACCCCTTAGGAGTTAGAAAACGTAATTAGCGGTTTTTAAAAGATCTGTTACGATGACAAGCTCGTTTAATAGTGACATTTCTGACATTCCGTTCCGCCGATATCATTAACGGTAACACTGTCTCTCTTACCACTCTTGATCTCATCGTGATATTTCTCGTAAATGCTGTAGAACTGGTTGCCTTTCTCGCCCGAGGCATCAACAAAATTCACTTTCGTTGTTCTGTGACAGTTGATGCACCATCCCATGCTGAGATCAGCAAACTGCTTCACCTGGTCCATCTTCTGAATTTCGCCATGGCAGGTTTGGCACTGCACCTGGCCGGCTACGGTGTGTTGCGAGTGATTGAAATAAACATGATCGGGGAGGTTGTGGATTTTCACCCACTCAACGGGTTTGCCCTCGCCTGTGTAACTTCTCGAGTTTGGATCCCATCCCGCGTATTGATACAATTTCTGAATTTCTGCCGTTCCGTCTACCTTCTTGCCATCCTCTGTGTAAATATCTTCTCCGGTGTACTCACTGATCGTCATGTGACAGTTCATACAGGTATTGATCGAAGGAATGTTTGCGTGCCTTCCCTCAAACGCTCCTCCATGACAATAAAGACAACTGATCTGGTTCTTTCCCGGGTGCACCTTATGCGAGAAGTATATCGGCTGGTCGGGTTGATAGTTGTCGTTACGCCCGAGGTTGATGGCTCCTTTAACAATGTAGAAGCCGCCCACCACAAATAAGATGAGCGTGACAATTGTGATGTAGCTTTTATTCCTGTAGAAAGGAATGGGTTCGTGAGAGGGAATATTTTCTTTGTCGTCGGCCAGCTTTTTCAGGTTGCTGTTCACCTGCAACATAACCAGCGCAACAACGGCAAGGATCAGCGTAAGGATACCATATAATATGGAGTTGTCGCTTTCATCCATTGTTGCTGCTGCCGGGCCAACTGCTCCTTGCGGTGCGGCCGCTGCTGCCGCCGATGCTTTATTAATATGATCTATTACTGCATCGATCTCCTTTTCCGAAAGCTGGGGAAAAGCCGTCATCATCGCGCCGCCAAACTTCTGCTTCAGCCCCTGGGTGTACTCATTACTCTGCATGTACTTCGCAGGATTGTGTATCCATGCGTACAATTCTTTACGGTCGGCCCAGGGTCCTCTTGATTCGACACCGTGCAGCGCAGGACCGGTTAGATCCTTGGTGACCGAGTGACAGGAAGCGCAGTTACTTTGAAAAATTGCTGCCCCGTCCTGTGCTTGTGATCTATTAAAAGATGACACTAATAAGATGAGAAAAAGCGGGATGAGAGTCTTAACACCTCTTCGTTGGTCAATCATATCAGTTGAATCTGATTCAATTATGTGGAAAAATCTCCTGCAATTGGCTGCAAAAATAAGTCAGGATTTTAACATTATATCAACATGCCCAAAAATTTTTTAAGTCAATACTGGCTTGGGTTTCAAGGAATTCAATGAAAATATGCCAGTCCCGTTTGTTCAATTTGTCATGTAATTGTCAACTGCCCTCCAATCATTATTTCCATTAGTTTTGGCAATGACCAGGATTGCAATTTTTGCTTCGGGGGCCGGTTCGAATGCTGCAAATATCATTAAATACTTTCGTAATCATGAAACAACTGGTGTTGCACTGATCGTTTGCAACAGGCCCGGGGCGGGCGTTCTGTCGGTCGCTGTGAAAGAAAACGTACCCGTGCTGCTATTGGATAAAGAAAGATTTTTCCGGGGAGACGGCTATGTTACCGAGCTGAAGGCTCACAATATTGATTTTATCGTGCTCGCAGGCTTCCTGTGGAAACTGCCGGCTTCCCTCATATCGGCTTATCCCAATGGCATTATCAATATTCATCCGGCACTGCTGCCGCTTCATGGTGGGAAAGGAATGTTTGGCATGAAGGTTCATGAGAGTGTTTTGCATTCGGGTGACAAGGAAAGCGGTATCACCATTCATTATGTTGATGAGCATTACGACAATGGAGATGTTATATTCCAGGAAAAGTGTCCCGTTCTGCCAAACGATACACCCGAAATGCTGGCGGAAAGGATTCACCAGTTGGAATACCGGCATTTTCCACATGTAATAGACCAGGTAGTGAACCTGCAAAAGAGATTTTGATGCAGCTACGGCGCCAATCATATTACAAATTCGTTTTGCTGGCGCTTTGCGCCGTCCTCGCTTTCGCGGCCACCGCGCAGGTGAAGGTTTCGGGGAGAGTGTACGACATCTCCAGGTACCGGCCGCTCGAAGCGGTGAGCGTGATGACCTCCCGCGGCATGGGCGCGATCTCCGATTCGCTTGGGCGGTTTTCGATTATCGTTCCTGAAAATGATTCGATATGGTTCTCCTATCTTAATAAACCAACACCGAAATTCGCGGTGAACGGTATCCTCAACAAAGAGAATTTTGAAATATCGTTACACGTAACCTCCACCGACCTCAAAGAAGTGAAGATCACACCGCCTAACTATTACCGCGATTCTGTGCAAAACCGGCTCGACTATGCCAAGGCCTTCAATTTTCAAAAACCGGGCATCGGCAGCTCCATCAACACCGCCACCGGCGGCGTGGGACTCGACCTCGACGAGTTTATCAACATGTTCCAGTTTCAGCGAAACAAAAGAATGAATGCATTCAAGCAACAGTTGCTGAAAGATGAGCAGGAACGTTATGTAGACCACCGCTTCAGCCGCGCGCTCGTCATCAGGCTCACCGGACTGCATGGTGCGCCCCTCGATTCATTCATGAGAATATACCGGCCCACCGTCGAATTTGTTGCCACCACCACCGACTATGAGTTCCAGGATTATATTAAAAAATGTTACAGTCATTACCAGCAATACATGCGGCTACGCAGGCAACTGGAAGGCAAATAATCCTCTGCAGATGGAGTACCTTTCATCCTCAATCATCGTGATATGAAAAGATCAGTGATCCTAGTTTTATTGATGGCGGTTTTTTGTTTCGACTCATCGGCGCAGGCACTTGCCGAAGTTGAGCCCGAAACGCAGCAATTTTCCCGTGAAAGATTATACCGCATTGATCATATGGTAAAAGAATATATTGATACCCGTAAAATGATAGGAGCCGGAGCATTGATCGCCAGGAACGGCAAAATAGTGTATTACCGTTCGTACGGCTGGGACGACCGCGAAAACAAAAAGCCGCTGAAAAGGAATGCCATCTTCCGCATCGCTTCACAAACGAAAGCCATCACCAGCGTGGCCGTGATGATGTTGTATGAAGAAGGTAAATTTTTGCTCGACGATCCCGTTTCGAAATATATCCATTCGTTCAAAAACCCGAGAGTACTCGACAAGTTCAATCCGGCAGACACTACCTACACCACAGTACCCGCGTCGAGAGAGGTTACCATCCGCGACCTTCTCACTCACACCTCCGGAATTGGCTATGCGCAAATCGGTTCGCCGGAATTTGTGGCGATCTATGCGAAAAATAATATCCGCTCTTTTTTCGGACAGGGCTCCACTTCGCTTGCGGAAGATGTGCAAAAGATCGGATCGCTGCCGCTTGCACACAACCCGGGCGAAAAATTTACTTACGGATTGAACACCGATGTGCTGGGTTACCTGGTGGAAGTGGTATCCGGAATGTCGCTCTCCGATTTCATGAAAACCCGCATCTTCGATCCGCTGGGCATGAAGGATACCTACTTCTATGTGCCCCCGGCAAAACAAAGCCGCCTGGTCACCACTTACTATCCCGACTCAACGGGTAAGCTGGTGAAGTTGCCCCTCCAGTACGAAGACAACGGGCCGTTAAACATCGATTTCCCAAAAAGTACCGGCACCTATTATTCGGGCGGGGCCGGCCTGTGTTCGACGCTCCTTGATTATGCCACCTTCCTGCAGATGATTCTGAATGGCGGAATCTACAACGGCAAGCGATTGCTGTCGCCGCACACCGTTCGGATGATTTCGGTTAACCAGATTGGCGACCTCATGGAAGATGATAACAAGTTTGGTTTGGGCTTTGAAGTGCTTACGGAAGAAGGGGGTGCGAAGTTTCCGACGCCGCCCGGTACGTTAGGATGGGGAGGGATTTATTCGACATCCTACTGGGCCGATCCAAAGAACAAAGTGATTGGCTTATTTTTTAAACAGGTTTGGGACGATCCCGCATCCGATGCGGCTGCAAAGTTTAAAGTAATGACGTACGCGGCGTTAATGGAGTAGGCCGGCAAATGTCCATCCCGGCGCTTCGCGCCTCCCCCGCCAGCAGGGATATTGTCGCTTAATAATCCAGCAGCCGCTGCACCGCATCATCAAGCCGGGCCTTTGCTAAAAAATTATTCTCCAGCACCCCATTAAACGGCACCGGCGTATCCAGCGACGCACACCGCATTACCGGTGCATCAAGGTGATCAAAGCAATGCTCGCCTATCCACGCGGCAACTTCAGCACCAAAGCCGCCGGTAAGCGTATCCTCGTGCAACACCAAAACTTTCCCCGTGCGCAGCACCGCCCGCCGGATGGCCTCATGATCCAGCGGAAGCAATGTTCTCAAATCAAGAATGTCGAAAGAAATATCTGTATTCTTCGCTGCATATTCGACCGCCCAATGCACCCCGCTGCCATAGGTGATGATAGAAACATCTTCGCCTTCTTCAACAATTCTTGCCCTGCCGATCTCCGTTTCATAATATTCACCCGGCACGCGGTCGCTAACACCCCGGTACAGCGCCTTGTGTTCAAAGTACATCACCGGATTGGGATCATTGACTGCGGCGATGAGCAAGCCCTTCGCATCATGCGCGGAAGAAGGATACACCACTTTCAATCCCGGTACATGCGTGAACCACGCTTCATTGCTTTGCGAGTGAAATGGTCCCGCGCCAACACCCGCACCGGTGGGCATGCGTATGACAACATCAGCGTTCTGACCCCACCGGTAATGAATTTTAGCGAGGTTATTGACGATCTGCGTAAACCCGGCACTTACAAAATCAGCAAACTGCATTTCAACAACCGATTTGAAATGCTCCAGGCTCAGCCCCAACGCGGTGCCAATGATTCCGCTTTCGCATAAAGGCGTGTTTCTTACACGCTCTTTTCCAAATTCATCAACAAAACCTTCTGTAATCTTAAAGGCACCGCCATACTCGGCAATATCCTGCCCCATCAGCACCAGGTTGTCGTGTGCATGCATGGACTGATGCAGTCCTTCTTTCACCGCGTCGATGAAACGCAGTTCCGAAGCTCCGGCGCGCGACGGCAACACGCTGTTTTCGCGCACGGCAGCTTTTCGTGGCGCGTAGATATCCCTTAATTCTTTCGCAGTGTCGGCAACAAATTCGGCACCTGCAAATCCTTCCTGCAACGCTCTTTCGATGTCTTCCTTTATTTCGGAATGTATCTGTGTCTTCAGGTCATCCGTCAATATTCCCTCGCCCGCCAGGTAATTTTCATATTTCTCCACCGGGTCTTTCGTCTGCCATATCTCGAATAAATACTTGGGTATATATTTTGTACCGCTTGCCTCTTCATGCCCACGCATCCGGAAGGTGGTACATTCTACCAGGTAAGGTTTCTGCTTGTTGACACAATATTCCCGCACGCCTTTGATGGTGTCGTAAACAGACAGCAGGTTGTTGCCATCAATTTTCACTCCTTCAATGCCATAGCCAATGGCCTTGTTCACCAAACTGTCGCATCGGTATTGCTCGTCCGAAGGGGTGCTTAATGCATAGCCGTTATTCTCGATCACAAAAATCACGGGCAGGTCCCAAACAGCCGCGATGTTCACTGCCTCATGAAAATCGCCCTCGCTGGTTCCCCCTTCTCCGGTAAAAACCACTGATACTTTTTTTTCGTCTCTTAAACGGCTGGCCAGCGCTATACCGTCGGCAACCGACAACTGCGGTCCCAGATGAGAGATCATGCCGCAGATATGGTAATCGCGGTTGCCAAAATGAAAACTTCTTTCCCTGCCGTTGCTGTAACCGTCTTCCTGGCCCTGCCATTGCTTCACGAGTTTACCGAGCGGCATGTTGCGGGTGGTAAATACACCAAGATTGCGATGGAGCGGGAGTATCCATTCATTTTCATCAAGTGCAAGTGTAACCCCGGTGGCGATCGCTTCCTGGCCGATGCCGCTGAACCATTTGCTGATCTTCCCCTGTCTTAACAGGAGAAGCATTTTTTCCTCGATCAGCCTGGGCAGTAAAATAGATTTGTAAAAATGAAGAAGTTGCCCGTCAGACAGATCTTTTCGGTCGAAATACATAGCAGCGATTCTTGAGTGCTGAATTTAGATCACAACCAGCTCATAAAATTCATCCGGCACAAGATATTTTTTTGCGAGCGTCTGCAATTCTTCTGCAGTTACCGATTTAATGGTTTGAATGGCGCTGTAGAAATAATTCTCATCCAGATTGTTCAGGATTAGATTCTTCCATCGTCCCAAAACCTGGAACGGTCCGTCGAGCTCACCGAGGATCGTTCCTATCATGAAATTCCTCGTCATCCTCAATTCTTCTTCGTCAATAATCTCATCACGCAGCAGTTCCATCTCCGCATAAACCTCGCGAACGGTCGCGTCGCTTACATCCCTGCCCGCCTCGGTGCTGATGAGCCAGCCGCTTTGATGCACATGATTGAGCAGGTAACTGTAAATGCCGTAGGTGTACCCTTTGTCTTCACGAATATTTGCCATCAGGCGCGAACCGAAAAATCCGCCATAGATATTGTTCAGCACCATTACTTTTTGAAAATCGGGATGGTGCCTGTTCGGAAATTGTCGCGCAATGCGTATCGCCGCCTGCACCCCTGCTTCGTCGTTCAGCAGTTTTGATTTTTTTTGCGACGACGGAGCAAAATCGTAATGGATATTTTTATCGGCGCCGCGATGGTTCTTTAAGGGAAGCTTTCCAAATTCCTGCTCGAGCATTTCGAGGATGCCGCCGGGCAGCTTGCCCGCCACAAAGATCACACAGTGGCCGTTGCGGTAATAGCTGTCGAAAAATTCAAGCAGGTCTTCCCGATGTAAAGCGCTGTAATCTTCATGGTTCGAGTATTTTCCGTAGGGATGATTTTCGCCAAAAAGATGTGCATCTATCAATCGCGATGCAACGAATTCGCATTTCTGCAGGTTCACCTCGAGCTTTTGCTTCGAATTCTGAATATAAATTTCCAGTTCCTTCTGAGGGAATATGCTGTCGGCGATTATTTCGGCCACCACTGGCACCAGTTGCTTCACATGCTTGTTGAGGCAGTGAACCACTATTTCGGACGTTTCATTGTAGCAATGCCTGCTTAGGTACGAACCATAGAACTCGAAGTGGTCGTTCAGCTCGAACGCCGACAGCCGCGACGTACCATTCTTAAGCATGTGGTTCGTGGCCGCTGCCACTGTTTTCTTTTTCTCGAAACAGTTGCCGGCGTAAAACACCCAGTCTATCATCATCGTGTCTTCCGTTCCCATATTCATCATGTACACTTCAACACCGTTTGAAAGCGTATGTACAGATGAAGGTGGCAGCTTAACCTCAAATTCCACAGGGTCCTTAATAGTCGGGGCCTTCGCCCGCACGAGCTTATTCAGCCGGCTCTCATCAGTTTTTATCATCAGTTTTCGCTATAATAATAAAGTGTGTTCGAATTGTTTTCGTCGAAAATTTTTCCGCTGTATTGCAGGATGTCCCCCGAGGTTACGGCAAAATATTTTTCGCGGTCCTTGTTGAACAGGGCCGCATCGCCCAGTAGTTCATAAAACGCAAGGTTGTTTGCCCTCGTCATCACGCTCATGTCTTCAAAGGCAATCGCGGATTCCGTTTTATTCTTGATCTTCTCCAGTTCTTTTTCCGAGATCTCCTTCGTCATCAATTGTGCAATCTCTTCCTGCACCGCTTTTTCGGCGTCCTCCATCTTGACGCCTTTCACCAGCTTGCCTTCAAAGGCAAGAAGGCCCTTATCAATCGTTCCAAACTGGTAACATTCAACGTTGCTGAACAATTGCTTTTCTTTCACGAGCCGTTGGAAAAGTCTTGACGAACTGCCCCCGCCCAGTACTTCCGTGATCAGGTCGGCAACATAATATCCGTGATCGAGCCGGCCGTCCATGTGCCAGCATTTATACAGGGCATCCAGCGGCACGTCTGCTCTCACCTCCAATTTGCGGGGCGCCTGTTGAGGAGGTTCAGCCAAAATGTTCCTGTTATATTTCGTACCTGCGGGGATGTCGCCGAACCATTTTTCAACGAGCGTTTTCACCTGTGCGGTTTTTACATTCCCGGCCACTACCAGTATCGCATTAATAGGCGTATAGTGTTTGTAAAAGAAGTTCTTTACATCGCGCAGCGCGGCGTTTTCAATGTGGCTCAGTTCCTTGCCAATCGTCATCCACTTATAGGGATGTACCTTGTAAGCCATTTCCCGCAGCCTGAACCACACGTCGCCATACGGCTTGTTGATGTAATGCTCCTTGAACTCTTCGGCAACAACCTTTCGCTGCACGTCGAGGCTTTTTTCGTTAAATGCCAGCGAAAGCATCCTGTCGCTTTCGAGCCACAGGGCGGTTTCCAAATTTTCGGCAGGCAGTTGAATATAGTAGTTGGTTACATCGTTGCTGGTGTAGGCATTGTTCTCGCCGCCGGCCATGTTCAGCGGCGTTTCGAAGTCGGTGATGTTGAGGCTCCCGCCAAACATCAGGTGCTCAAAAAGGTGTGCAAAGCCTGTTTTATCGGGGTCCTCATCCCTTGCGCCGACGTCGTACATCACATTCACCACGGCCATCGGGGTGGAGGCGTCCTCATGAACGATCACCCGCAGCCCGTTATCCATTGTAAAACGGTTAAATTCTAGCATAAGGGCTGCAAATTAACCATAAATTATTTCATCAGGTTCAGTACGCGCATCGTCAGTACTATCGGCTCTCCTTTTCTGTAAATCAATATCTTGACCCTTTCGCCGGGATTTTGCATGAGGTTCTTATACGTTTGGATGTTCTGCGTAAAGTTATTCTTAACGGCCATGATGATGTCTTCTTCCTGGAAGCCTGCTTTCTCTGCGGGCGATCCCTCCATCACGTCGAGCACCTTTATTACGCCGTCCACATAATACATGCCGAGGCCCGTATAGGAGTAATCGAACTGTTCCCTGAAATGGGAGTTGGGTGTGAGGTAGATTTCCTTTTTTTCGTAGTTGATGATGAGGTTGAACCTCCTGAGCAGGTCGTTGCCAATGAGGCCGCCGAGATAAGGATAGGAGGTGATGTTGTATTCATCATCGAAAATATAAGTGGGAACGTTCCTGAATTTGTAAGGACCCAGCCTTACCCATCTGATGACGCCCTGTTTCATGAGCGCCTTTCCACCCAGCCCCTCCGCCTGCGAGGTGTACCAGTTTGTTTTGGAACGCAGCAGCGAACTGTCTTCGATAAAATCGGAGGAGAGCAGCAGGCACATGCCGGCACCCGTGTCGAAGTAAAACCTCGCGCCTACTTCAAATTCGTCTTTCACCACGGCAGAAGTTACGGGGATGCTCACCATCACCGGCCTCAACAGGAAACCGCCACGCGGGTACTTCACAGTGCCACGTGTATGCACGTAAATCTTCATGCTGTCGTAATTGATACGCACGATGTACCGCGACAAAAAGCTGAATCCGACAATGCCGTCGATCTTTTCGCCATAAACGCTCGACAACACCGCATAGTCGTTGATGTGAAAATTGAGGCTGTCGACCGTTAACCCCGGTAAATTGAGTGAATGGTTGTAGGCAAACCTAACTTTCCTGATGCCGGCGATGCCCCTGATGGTGCGGTCGCTCTGTTGCGTTTTTACACCGAGGCTGACGACTGTACTCGAGTCGAGCGAGATGCCACCGCTGCCCGTATCCAGAATGAAATTGAGCGAATCGCTGTAATTGCTCACAGTTGCCTTCATGATGATAATGCCCCCTGTAAGCATCCGGAATGGAAACCCGGTGATGAACTGCGAAGGTGATGGGACGAATTCTTCCTGCGCCTTTGCGGCAACTGCACAGAAGACAAATACTATTGCCAGTATCCTTTTTAATGGCATTCATCAAGTTTTGGCCCTCTTAAGTTAATTCATTTGCGCGATGTTATTTCACCGCCGGTATAAATCGCCTTTATTACTTTTGCAGGGAATTTTTGAAGAATGAAACTGGAGGAACTATATCAGCGTGCATTGGATCTCGAATTTCTTACGGAAGATGAAGGAATGTTCGTTTTCGGGCACGCCCCGCTCGCCGAGCTGATGTTTGTTGCAGACGAACTACGAAAAAAGCAGGTTCCGCACGGCAAGGTTACCTGGATCATCGATCGAAATGTCAATACGACCAACGTATGCATTGCGAACTGCAAATTCTGCAACTTTTACAGGGTGCCCGGCCATGCGGAGGCTTATATCACCGATATTGACACGTACAAGAGAAAAATAGAGGAAACTTTCCGGTATGGGGGCGAACAATTGCTGCTGCAGGGCGGCCATCACCCTGAGTTGGGTCTTTCGTTTTACACCACCCTCTTCAGGGAGCTCAAAGAGCTTTACCCCACGTTGAAGCTGCATGCATTGGGCCCGCCGGAGGTGGCCCACATTACGAAACTTGAAAAGTCAACGCACGCGGAAGTGCTGGCCGCCCTGAAAGCCTCGGGGCTCGACTCACTCCCCGGCGCAGGCGCCGAAATCCTGACCGACCGCGTCCGCAGGCTCATTTCGAAGGGCAAATGCGGTTCCCAGGAGTGGCTGGACATCATGCATGAGGCTCATAAACAGGGCCTTACCACTTCCGCAACGATGATGTTCGGTCATGTTGAAACGGTACGCGAGCGATTCGAGCATCTCGTTAAGCTTCGCGAAGTACAGGCGAAAAAACCGGCCGGTGCAAAAGGCTTCCTGGCATTCATCCCCTGGACCTTCCAGGACGTGGATACGCTGCTGGCGAGGATCCGTGGGGTTCATAACCTCACCACGCCCGAAGAATACATCCGCATGATAGCCATCAGCCGCATTATGCTGCCCAATGTCAAAAACATCCAGGCATCGTGGCTCACCGTTGGAAAACAAACGGCGCAGCTTTGCCTGCAGGCCGGCGCCAACGACTTCGGCTCGATCATGATAGAAGAAAACGTGGTAAGCGCGGCGGGCGCACCCCACCGTTTCACCTACAAAAGCATCCAGGGAGCCATTCGCGAAGCAGGCTTCGAGCCACAGCTCAGGAACCAGCAATATGAATTCCGCGAAATTCCCGAATTGATTGAGGAACAATTAATTGATTATTGATAAAAAAATCATTTTGTAAGTGTTTTCCCTGCAATACAAAGCAGGCATTGGGAGTTATAGTCTGAGTAAATCCTATCGATAGACCATGACTACCCCTTTCCGGAAACTTATCCGTATCGCGATCGTTCTCATCTCTCTCACCATTCTGTTTAACTTTTTCGGGTATTACCTGATCCGGTCGAAATCAGAAGAAAATGAGAAGATGTCCGTGATGGTCAACTTCGCTGCCCGGCAAAGAATGCTCAGCCAAACGATCGTCAAGGATGCCTTTATGATCCTTTCGATAAAGGGGAACGATAAGGGCCGCGAAAAAGTCAGGAACAACCTGAAAAACGACCTTGTCGAATTCAACAACAACAATAAATTCCTTAGAGGTGAAATTTCGTTTCCCAACATCGAACCTACGCCTAACAGCTTTGAGGTCAACAACATACTTGCCAAGCTCGACACCTATGTAAAAAGCATGGTAGCCACGGGAAGAGAGATTGCCGGTGAAGATTCGGTGCTCCTCACCGTTAACCGCGACATCTACATGCGTCAACTGATGTACAACGAATCGCGGTTCACTCCGCTGATGGAGGAACTCAACACAACGCTGGTGAGCACCATGGATGAGAAGGCCAAAGAAGCAAACACCATCAATACCACCAAGCTTGTTTCTCTTGTCATCGCGCTCGTTTTCCTGGCCATCCTGGTGCTCGAACCCCTGTTCAGGGAAAATTTTCGCAACCTTAAGGATCTGCAGGATGCACGCAACAACCTGCTGACAGAACAAAAATATCTTTCTTCAATACTGAGTTCGCAAACCAACTACGTGGTGCGGATAGACAGGCAGGGGACTATTACCTATGCCAATGCTGAGTTTCTGAAAATCGTTTCCCTCACCAGCGAACAACTGCAATACACGCCTTTTTATGATTTGTTGTATCCGAAGGATGCGGTCAGGTGCACGCAAATTGCCGCCGAAAGCTGGAAGAACCCCGGCGTGCGGTATAAAATATTGATCCGGAAGCCCATCAACGACGGAAGGGATTATTTATGGACCGAATGGGAGTTTATCAGCCTGCAAAACGATCACGGCGAAGTGTCGGAGATCCAGGGCATCGGCATTAACGTAAGCGATAAGATACTTGCCGAGCAATCCAGGAAAGAAGCGGAAAATGCTTTGCTGGAAAGCGAAAAAAGATTCAGGCTGCTGGCCGAAAACTCGGACGACATTATTTCTGAACATGAACCCGACGGAACCGTGAGATACATCACTCCCTCGGTTGAAAAGGTGCTGGGATATGTGAAGGAAGACATCATCGGCAGACAGTTCCTCGATTTTGTGCATGCCGACGACATCCGGAATTACGCAGCGAGGCAAAATCTCAAAACGCTTAAGGAAGCGGATGCGCTCACCCTTTCATACCGCATACAGAACAAGCAGGAAGAGTTCATTTGGCTGGAAACGATTGCCAAGCCGATGAAGCAGAACGGCGAGATCGTGAAGTTCATCTGTACATCCAGGAATATTACAGAACGTAAAAGAGTGGAAGCCGAGCGGGAACAGCTGCTCGCCGAAATGAAACAGTCCGAGCAATTGCTGAGAACCGTGATTAATTCTACACCCGATTGGATATACATCAAAGATCTTGGGCACCGTTACCTGCTGGTGAACCAGGCATTTGGCGACAGCATGCATCTGCCTCCGCAGGAGTTTGTTGGTAAAAACGATCTTGAGATCGGGTTCCCGGAGGAAATTGTAAAGGGCGACCCGCTAAAGGGCATACGGGGATTTTGGTCGGATGACCGTGAAGTGATCAACACCGGTAAATCGAAATTCATCATGGAAGAACCGTCCATCATCGACGGCAAACCGCAGGTGATGAGTACGGTAAAGGTTCCACTGGTCGACTCAGAAGGATTTGTGTGGGGCGTGCTGGGATTTGTGCACAACATTACCGAGCTCAAAAAAACTGAAGAAAACTTACGTAAAAAAGACCAGTTGCTGCAGGCCGTTGCGGAGGCCACCCATCAGCTCATCATCAACAACAACCTCGAGGACGCGATCGGTGAGGCCATACAATTGCTGGGAATTAAGATGAACGTGAACATAGTCAACGTCTTTAAAAATTTTGTTGAACCGGCAAGCAAGAAAATTTACACCAATGAACTCGTGCATTGGGAAAGTTCGACCGGGGAACTGATATCGAATCATCCTGAAAGACAAAGCAAGTTGCTGTCAGACGATTCTGAACTTGTTCAAACGTTGCGAAAGGAAGATATCTTCTGCGGAAATACCCACGATCTTACAGACGAAGTATTAAAGCGGGAGCTTATTGAATGGGATATAAAATCACTTTCCGCAATTCCTATCTTCACACTCAATCACTTTTGGGGATTCGTATGTTTTTGCGACTGTGAATCGGAACGCGAGTGGACCATCACCGAATTTTCCATTTTGCAATCATTCGCTTCTACGCTTGCGGCGGCTATCGAACGAAAACAGATGGAGCAGGAACTGGTGCTTGCCAAAGACATCGCCGAAAAAGCCAGCACCACAAAAAGTGAGTTCATGGCCAACATGAGCCACGAATTAAGAACTCCGATGAACGGGATTATCGGGTTTACCGACCTGGTGCTGACCACCGAGCTGCAGAAATCGCAACGCGACTACCTGAGCAACGTTAAAAAATCGGCCTACGGCCTGCTCGAAATCATCAACGACATCCTCGACTTCTCGAAGATCGAGGCAGGAAAACTGTTCATTGACAACATCTCGTTGCGGCTCGATGAACTGGTAGAGGAAACCGTTGATATACTTACCGTGAAGGCATTCGAGAAAAACCTCGAAATGATCTGCCACATAGACCCCAGCCTGCCTTCCCAATTTTCAGGCGACCCCGTAAGGATAAGGCAGGTGCTGGTGAACCTGCTCGGCAACGCCATCAAGTTCACACAACAGGGAGAAATACTCGTTTCGGTAATTCCGGCGGGCAGGATATACAACAAGTTCAATAAGCAGTATCTCGATATCGAGATCACCGTTAAGGATACGGGCATAGGCATCAGCAAGGAAAAACTGAGTAAAATATTTGAAAGCTTTACACAGGCCGATAGTTCAACAACACGGAAATTCGGCGGGACCGGCCTGGGCCTCACAATCTCAAAAAGCCTTGCCGAGCTCATGAGCGGCAATCTTACGGTTAAAAGTGATCCCGGAAGAGGAAGTGCCTTCACCCTCCACATGCCTCTCGAAGTCATTAATGTGCAGCCGCAAATATCCACAGAATACAAGCCGCCGCTGAGAAAGGTGCTGGTGATAGACGACAATGCCACCAACCGGAACCTTATGGAGGAGATACTGGGATACTTCAACATTGAATGTGAAGTGGCGTCGGGCGCCAGGGAGGCGTTCATGAAGATCCAAAGGATCGAATCCAACAACGAGCCTCTCGACCTTATCATTATGGACCACCACATGCCCGAAATGGATGGCCTCACACTTTCGAAAGAAATCAGGAAAAGAACATTTGGCAATAACGGCGCGCACATCCTGATGCTTTCGTCGCTCGAAAAGAATATTTACACGCACGAAGCGGAAGAAGCGGGCATTTTTAAGATGATCACAAAGCCCGTGAAAATGTATGAGCTGTACAGCGTTCTGTGTTCAATGTTTGTGACCACAAAGCAGGTTGAAAAAACCGTTACTGCCACGCCCGAAATTAAAAAGATCGGCGATGCCACCACGATCCTTGTTGTGGAAGATGATGCAATCAATATGATGCTGATCAACGAGGTGCTCACAAAAATGGGATTCAACGTCGTGAAGGCCGACAACGGAAAGCTTGCGCTTGAAATGTTGCCGCAAATCGACCCTGCGCTTATCTTCATGGATGTGAACATGCCCGAAATGGATGGCTACGCCACAACGAAACTGATCAGGAAGATGGGCGAACCCTGGAAGAGTATTCCCATCATTGCATTGACCGCCGATGCGATGATCGGTGATAAGGAACGATGCATAGCGGCCGGTATGGATGATTACGTGTCGAAACCCTTCAGGCTTGAAGAAATAGAAGAGGTGTTGAAAAGAAAAGTGCTGATGGCCTAGTTATTTTCTCTTACCCGGCCGGGTTGTCATTTTTTCAATGATGTAAGGAAGGAGGGAATCGTATTTTGGGAGCTGTGAGTGCGTGCACATTTTGCGGACATCCCTGAAGTGCCTGATCACGTGCATATCCAGGTCTTTTTGCTGTTCTCCTATTACCGAGGCCTTTGCCTGCAGTACCGAATCGGTTACCGTGGAATCGTACATCTGGTAATAAAAGTCTTCTTTCGTTTTCTTGATTTCATCGAACCGCTCGCGAATCCCGTTGATGAATGCCTGTTTCTTTACATCATACACCGTCATTTGTTCGGGCGTAAAGCCCACTTCGGTCTTCAGTCTTTCCGTAAACCCTTTCCTCCTGGGTTCGGTTTCTTTGTTGCACATGGAAAGAAATAAAACCAGCATCACGATGTTTGTGATCAGAAGGACGGCAATGATGGCAAGCGATATTTTATTTCTTGACATTTGGTTCATCAAGGCTGAGCGTTTTCAATATCGTAAAAAGTAGTGTAACTCAGATCTTCCGTAGAGCTGATTTCACTAAGCTCGCCCTGGCTGCTTTGAGCCGATACCCCCTGTATGATCACGAACGCATTCAGAAGCAGCACCAATGAAACAGCGGCCGCGGCCACCGCGGGTCGGGTTACCAGCCTGCTGATCCTTTCCCACTCGCTTCTCTCGTTCTTTGTCATCCTGGCATGTAACCGGGTGTAAAAGAACGGCTTAGGTGTTGTCCGACGAATGTTGACGATGCTTTCCAAGGTCTCATCAATACGACGTTGTATATCTGAATTCTTGTTCATAACACTCTATTTGACGAGAATGGGAACGAAAACTTGTGTCATTCCTCATTTTCAAGATAAATGGTTTCTAGCGTTTTGCGAAGATTTTTTCTGGCCCGGTGCAAAAGCGATTCAATGGAGGCCACCGACAGTTTCATTACATCACTGATTTCCTGGTAGCTGAGTCCCTCGATCCGGTTGAGCGTAAAGGCCACTTTTTGCTTGTTTGGCAATTGTTGGATCGCTCTAAACAAATACTTTGCCTTTTCTTTGTTATCCAGCGAAACTCCCGGGTGTGTGAAATCGGGAGGATCATGCAAAAGCTCATCATTGGCGCCAAAAAGGCTCTGGACGAACGCAAATCTTTTTTTTCTTTTTTTCTTCCTCAAATGGTCCATGGCCTTCGAAATGGTGATCCGGTAAAGCCAGGTCGACAATTTTGATTCGCCTTTGAAGGAATGGATCGACTCATACAGTTGAACAAATACCTCCTGAGTCACGTCTTCGGCATCTTCGGCGTTTTGCACAATACCCAAAGCAGTGTTGTAAACCAGACCCTGCGAGGATTCTACGATTTCTTTAAAAGCCGAATCCTCGCCCTGCCTTAGACGTTCAATTAAGTTCCATTCATTCAAATGCGGCAATTTGCAGGTGGCGATATTACGGAAAAAACGTATAAAAGGAGCCGCGGGCCGATGAGAAGAAAATCATTTATCTTGCAGTCCTTTTTTTAATCAGATTACATGGAATACGGAAAAATTATTGCAGTGACGGGTTTACCCGGTTTGTTTGAGTTGTTAAGTAGTAAGAACGATGGGGCAATAGTCAGGTCCCTCGAGGATAAGACCACAAAATTCGTCTCATCCCGGGTACACAACTTTTCGCACCTCGAAAGCATAGAAGTGTTCACGGTACGTGATAACGTCAACCTCATCGATATTTTTCATGCCATGGAAAAGGAAGGCGGCCAGGTGCCAGATGGAAAAGATACCCCGGCCCTGAAAAAATACTTCGAAAAAGTATATCCCGACCTCGACTTTGAAAGGGTTTACACCAGCGACCTGAAGAAAATGACCAAATGGTACGACGTTTTGAAGGCCAATAATGTCGAGATCAGGCTGACCGAACAGCCGCAGGAAGAAGAGGAAGAGGCGAACGCATCCGAAGCTGAAGAGCCGAAAGCACAAGAAGCTCCTGCTAACGAGGCGCCGGCGAAGAAAAAAGCCAAGGCGGCCGATGCCGCAGAAAAACAGGAAACCGCCGAAAAACCCAAAAAGGCGGCCGTAAAGAAAAAGGCCGAACCCAAAAAAGAAGAGACTAAAAAAGAGCCGGCCGCGAAAAAATCAGAAACGGAGAAAGCCAGCAAGGCTCCGGCGAAAAAGTCTGCTCCGAAGAAGAAATAGGCTCTTTTCGTAAACTTGTTTGTGGAAGGATTAAATTAAGAAAGATGACTGCTGACATTCAAAAGGCTCCAAGAACATTTTTACCCGAAGATTTCAACATTACCACCTGGGATAAATTAGAACCTTATTTTAAGGAGCTGCTCGACAGGGGCATCACCTCAAAGGCAGACCTGGAAAGATGGCTGAAAGACATCAGCGAGCTGGAAGCGGTTGTAAGTGAAGACGCCTGCTGGCGCCAGATCAATATGACCTGCGACACTGAAAATAAAGCGCTCGAAGAGGCCTTCACATACTTTTGCATGCACATTCAGCCGCATATTCAGCCTTATGCCGATAAGCTGAACCGAAAACTCATCGACACGCCGTTTGCAAAAGATCTCGACCAGGAAAAATATTTCACCTACCTGCGCAGCATCCGCAAAAACATTGAGTTGTTCCGCGAAGCGAATGTTCCCATTCAGGCGGAGATGAGCGTGCTCCAACAGCAGTTCGGGGTTATCTCCGGAAAAATGACGGTTACCGTTAAGGGCCAGGAATACACGCTGCAGCAGGCCGCGAAATTCCTGGAAGATCACGACCGGAAGCTGAGGGAAGAAGTTTACCGTAAGATAAACGAAAGGAGGCTCCAGGACAGGGGCGAACTCAACAACCTCTACAATACCCTCATCGAAAAACGCGACCGCATCGCAAAAAATGCGGGTTTCGACAACTTCCGCGACTATAAGTTCAAAGAGCTGGGAAGGTTCGATTACACCAAGGAAGATTGCTTCCAGTTTCACGAAGCGGTTAAGCAACACGTTTTGCCCCTCGTTGACATCATCTACGCCGGGAAAAGGAAAAAACTGGGTTTGGATTCGCTAAGGCCATGGGACCTGGAAGCCGAACCGCAGGGCGTTGAGCCGCTGCATCCGTTCAAAAACGGCGACGACCTCCTCAATAAAACCATTGAATGTTTTAATGAGCTCCGTCCCTTTTTTGCCGATTGCCTGAAGAAAATGAACGAGATGAAAAGGCTCGATCTGGACTCCCGCAAGGGAAAGGCGCCCGGCGGATACAACTGTCCCCTGGCCGAAACGGGTGCGCCCTTCATCTTCATGAACGCCGCGGGCCAAACCAGCGATGTCACCACCATGGTGCACGAGGGCGGCCATGCTGTTCATTCGTTCCTTGCCCACCCGCTGGAACTCAGCGCCTTCAAGGAATACCCTATGGAGATCGCCGAAGTGGCCAGTATGGCCATGGAGCTTTTCAGCATGGACCACTGGCAGTTTTTCTTCAGCAATAAAAATGACCTGAACAGGGCGAAATCAAAAGAATTGGAAAGAGTGATTACCATTTTCCCCTGGATCGCGACTATAGATAAGTTCCAGCATTGGGTGTACGAAAATCCCGGCCATACGGAACAGGAGAGAACGGAGAAATGGGTGGAAATACTGAACGAGTTCTCCTCTTCGGAAGTGGATTTTTCCGGATTGGATGACTACAGGAAAAGCAGTTGGCAAAGACAATTGCACCTGTTCGAGGTGCCTTTTTATTACATTGAGTATGGAATCGCGCAGTTGGGAGCCATCGGTCTTTGGATGCAGTTCAAGAAAAACAAGGAACAGGCGCTTAACAATTACATCAATGCATTAAGCAAAGGAGGCACGAAAACGCTGCCTGAACTGTATAAAGCAGCAGGCCTCGAGTTCAATTTCTCGCCGGACCATATCCGCGACCTGATGGAGTTCGTCAAATCCGAACTGGTTGCCCTGGAGAAGGGCTGAGTTCCGGGACATTAAGTGAAACGTTAAATGTAAGTTTTTGACTGAAGTATATAGAAAGTGTTATTTCAGAAGTATATCTTTATGCCTGAAACCCCCCACAAAAAAATAACGTATTTAAAATAGCTACTAATCAGAGCCTTAACCAAAAAGTCCCGGTGTTTCCACATCGGGGCTTTGTTTTTTATTCAGTTGCTTTCTGACATTCACCACAAATTCCGCTAACGATCATTTGCCTTTCTGATGGCCTGAAGCCCTTTGGCAGCTTCACTTCAGGAACCGTAACCGATTCCAGGCACGTTGTTGTTGCGCACACATTGCACACGAAATGCACGTGGTTATCGTGGTGATGTCCCTCACTGCAATCATCTTTGCAGAGTGCATAACGGATGGAGTTATCCGCAGTTGGTATCGTGTGAATGATGCCTTTTTCCATAAAGGATTGCAGTGTGCGGTACACCGTTACACGGTCAAATTTTTCACCGCTTCTTTTTTCAATATCCGCATGCGCGAGGGCGCCGCTGCTGTGCAAAAAAAGTTCAAGGATCGTTTTTCTGCTATCGGTAACACTCAGTTGGTTCTTCCTGAGTATGTCATTTATTTGTATGGTTCTATCTGTGTCGGTATGCATGATCATTCTTTCAATTGGTAAAGAGATTATTTGTAAATCCATGATCCGTCGCCGGTTCTTTCAGCAACGTTGCAATGTCCTCTTTGAGTTCTTTTAACTCGCCTTTTTTCAGGCCGTCATAAATCTTCTTTCTCACCCTGCCTTTTTTATCTACCAGCGCAAAAAACTGCGTGTGCAGAAATTGCTCGTCTATGTTGCCAACATTGTTTTTGGGGTCGTCAAGGAGGTAGCTCACCCTGGCCGCGTTGTACAGGCTGTCTTTCGAACCGGTCAGGAAGTACCACTTGTTGCTGTCAACCTGCATGGAATCTGAATATACCTTCAACCGGGCCACGCTGTCGGTTTCGGGATCCACGGTGTGTGACAGGATCAGGAAATTAGGATTGTCCTTGAACGCTTCATAAATGTCTTTCATGTTGGTGTTCAGGATCGGGCAAATCCCGGGGCAGGTGGTAAAAAAGTATTCCGCAACATACACCTTGCCTTCAACGTCTTGCCTGGTAACGGTTTTGCCATCCTGGTTGGTGAAATAAAACGGCTTTACCACGCTGAGTACCTGGAACTTTTCCTGTCCGTAACCGGGTACGATCAGCCTGAGAACGAAGTAAAAAGCTACCGCCAGGCCGGTAAAAAAGACGATATAGAAGATGGACTTTTTGCTCATGATGGCAAAGGTACAATGTTTCTTTCTGCGTCCGGAAATTTTTGCAACTTTGTTGCAATAGGAGCTTTTTAATCCATATATTTGCCGCATGAAAGGGAGAATTAACTGGGATGCTTTGGGAATAGCCGCTTCGGTGGCTTGCGCCATTCATTGTGCCATACTTCCGCTGATGCTGGGCACATTACCGATTCTCGGTATTGAACTCATTGACAATGTGCGCTTTGAGTATTTTATGATCTTCCTGGCATTTGCCATCGGCGTCTACTCGCTGTGGCACGGCTATCGCCGTCACCACCACAGCAAGGTGCCCGTACTGATATTCAGTGCCGGCATCATTTTCCTCGTTGCCAAGCAGGTATGGCACGAGTTCCAGTACTGGCTCCTGCCCATTGCCATTCTCATGATCGTGACTGCCCACTTTATCAATTACAAAGCCTGCCGCGTTCACAATCATGCGCATACGGACGACTGCAACCACTAAAGGTTTTCCGGCATTTTGCACGGCGTTTGCTATTTTTGCAGTTAAATAGTGAGTTATGATTAAAACAGGCAACCCGGTTATCAGTATATACACCGAGATGACTCCAAATCCGGAAACAATGAAGTTTGTGGCCAACAAGCTCCTGTACCCGGGAAAGAGCATCGACCTTCCCGATGTTGAAAGCGCAAAAGCATCACCTTTGGCTACCGAGCTATTCGGCTTTCCTTTTATCCGGGCAGTATTTATTGCCAGCAACTTCGTAACGCTTACAAAAACAAATGAAACAGAATGGGCGGATGTGATCCCTTCCATCAGGCAGTTTCTCAAAGATTACCTCGAACAGAATAAAACGGTGATCAATGAGGAGGAAGTGGCTTCGATGAAGAAAGAAAGCACCAACGCCGTGAGCGCCGATGATGATGACGTAGTAAAAAGGATCAAGGAACTCCTGGAAAACTATGTGAAGCCGGCGGTAGAAATGGACGGCGGTGCCATACAGTTCAAAAGTTACGATGAAGGGGTTGTGAACCTGATGCTCCAGGGCTCGTGCTCCGGATGCCCATCGTCCATGATCACCCTTAAGGCAGGAATTGAAGGCATGATGAAGAGAATGATCCCCGAAGTGAAGGAAGTAGTTGCTGAAGCTGAATAGTTGATTTTTCTCGTTTGTTCAGCAGGGTTAGTCACCCTCTCCATGATATTTATACAGCGTTGCGCGTTGCCCTAAGGCCCGGCAGCGCTGTATTTTTTTTCTCTCCTGCCTAACAGTTTGCAGATCGGAACAAATATTGCTTCAAACCACCTTTACTTTCCCAAAGGATGAAAAAGGAAAGCAGAGAATAATAATTCCTGATGAAGAAAATAGTGGTCATAGGCCCGGAGTCAACGGGCAAAAGTTCGCTCTGTGAACAGTTGGCCAACAGGTTTCATACTTCGTGGGTGCCCGAATATGCCCGCGAACATCTGCTCAAAGAAGGAATAAACTATAACTACGACGATCTGCTTGTCATCGCTAAAAAACAACTGGCCCTGGAAGATGAAATGGCCTACCAAACCAGCTCGGGTATGCTTTTCATCGACACCAACATGTATGTAATGAAGGTTTGGTGCGAATTCGTATTTGGAAAGTGCCACCAGTGGATACTCGATAAAATAGTGGAGCGGCGCTACGACCTTTACCTTTTATGCGACACAGATCTTGAATGGACGAAAGACGAACTCAGGGAATACCCCGACCTTATATCACGCAGAAAGCTTTTTCATATTTACAGGGACATCATGATCAACCAGCATGTTCCCTGGACCACGATAAGCGGAAGTGATGAGATGCGGACCAACATGGCCGCCCAGGCTGTCACTGGCCTGTTCACACACGCATAACTGTAACTTATTGCCGTGATAGCAATACAAAAGAATATTTTTCAAAAATATCACAGGCCGTTGTTTTACGCCGCCTGGCTGGCGGTTTTACTCATCCAGTCGCTTACCACCGAATTGTTCGACGATGAGGCTTACTATTGGGTGTATTCCCGTTTCCTCGATTGGGGCTATTATGATCATCCGCCGATGATCGCGGCGCTGATCAAAGTCGGATATGCAATTTTTCCCAACGCGTTGGGAGTAAGAATACTTTCCGCCATCCTCACCACCGGCGCTTTGTTCCTTGCTGAATTGCTGCTGGCGAAAGAAAACGCTGTACTGTTTTATGCCATCTGCTGCACGCTTGCCATCGCTCAAATAGGAGGAATGATGGCGGTGCCTGACAGCCCGTTGATGTTTTTTGTCGCCCTTTTCTTTTACAGTTACCATCGCTTTACACAGAAGATGAATTTCGCCAACACGGTGTTCCTCGGCATTTGCATGGCGCTGATGCTGTACACCAAATACCAGGCGGTGCTGATTATCTTATTTACTGCTTTGTCCAACCTGGGCCTGTTCAAAAAGTACCAGAGCTATGTTGCCGCACTTATCGCAGTGCTGTTGTTCCTGCCGCATCTCAACTGGCAGGCGGCACACGATTTTCCTTCCGTGCAATTTCATCTCTTTGAAAGAAATTCCCAGGAATACAATTTCTTCAACACTATCGATTATATCGTTGGGCAGGTGCTCCTCGCCGGACCGGTAACCGGCTGGTTGCTGATGTGGGCGGCAATAAAATATAAACCGCTTTCTGAAACCGAGCGGGCACTGAAATATTCGCTCATCGGCATCTACCTGTTTTTTCTCGTCAGCACCTTAAAAGGAAAGGCTGAAGCCAACTGGACCATTCCTGCTTTTATCGGGCTGATCATCCTGAGCCATGGATACCTGTCGCAACATGAAGGGCTGAGAAGAATTTTGTATAAAACTGTTCCGTTAACATTAGTGATTGTATTTGCGGGCCGCGGCATCATGATGATCGACCTGCCACCCGCCTGGTGGATTTTTAAGGATGAGTTTCACGGCAACGCCATCAATACCGCGGAGATAAGTCAACGTTCGGCAAATTTCCCGGTAGTGTTCGTTAACAGCTACCAGAAGCCATCGAAATATTGGTTCTATTCCGGCGATACTGCCTTCTCCCTGAACACACCAAAATATCGCCGAAATAACTTCAATTTCTGGCCGGTCGAAGACAGCCTCTTCGGCCGTGAGGCTTATGTCATTGGCGATTACAAAGATTCACTGTTCACCGAACGATTTACATCACTGCGTCTCAATACGAGTGCAGGTAAAAGAGTATCCGGCTATTATTCGTTTTCGCGCGTTTTACTTTTTGATGTGGACGTTGTGCGGCGCGATTCAAATCAATTCAGCATTTCGTTCAAATCGGCGTCACCAGTAACGTATCTGCCGCTCTTTCAACAATCGCCTTACGACACCGCACAAGTGTACCTGGCGGTCTTTAGTGGAGATTCGCTCATGAAATACCACCCGGTGAGCATGACGGTCAAAGATATCATGATGGCCGACCAGCATCACATCGTTTCCACCGACCCTCAATTGCCAAACGGAAAGTACAGGTGCAAGCTCGCGATAAGCAGTTGTGTGCCGGGGCATCCCTCATTAAATAGCACGGGCTTTACCCTTTCGGTAAAATAGCTACTCGAGCAACTTCTGTATGTCGGGATCGCCTTCGAGGTTATTCATATACTTCATTACCTTCTGCGACTTTATCGCAACATACCGCGACAAAGGAACTACCGTATACGTAACCGGGTTGGGAAGGCACGAGGCGATTAATGCAGATTCTCTTTTTGTTAATTTTTTTGCGGGTTTTTTAAAATAGTGCTGCGCCGCGGCTTCAATTCCAAAAATACCTTTGCCCATTTCCGAAACGTTCATGTACATCTCCAGAATACGGCGCTTGCCCCATATTAACTCGATCATGAAAGTGAAATAAGTTTCCATGCCTTTTCGAAACCAGCTTCTGCCTTGCCACAAAAACACATTCTTGGCCACCTGTTGACTGATGGTAGATGCGCCGCGAATCCTGTTAGGCTTACGTTTGTTGTGATCCATCGCCCTGCCGATGCTCTTCCAGTCAAACCCGCTGTGATCCGGAAAGAGTTGGTCCTCTGCTGAAATAACCGCAAGGCGCGCATAGGCAGACATGTCTTTGATATCAACATAATCCCGTGTTAATCCGTCGCCGCCGAAAAGGCTTCCCAACTGGGTTATTGTGACAGGCGGATCCACCCATTTCAACACCAGTATGTAAATGAATTGAAGAAGAAACAGAACGAGAAGGATGCGTTTCAGCTTTCGCCACATCCTGGGTACAAGGCCTTTTGTTTTCACCGCCATTAAACCTCGGCTTTGATTGCAAGATAATTAGTTATCACTACTTTCAGATCAGCATGGTACCTACCAGCAATGCGATCCCGAACCCGATAAGAATTGTTCCTGAAATTTTATTGATGAGCGAAATGTTATGTATCGTTAGGCGCTTCCTGAGTTTGCCGGCCATTAAAACCTTTGCGCAGTCGGCCGCAACATTCACAATAAGACAGATTGAAAAGATGAGTATTCGTTCGTTGAAGGTGTAGCGGCTGGCAAATGCGGTGGCCGTGCCGAGCCAGAACAGAAACACGTTTGGATTAAGGGTGTTGATAAAAAATCCGGAAGTAAAAATTTTCACCATGTCGGCTCTGCTGAACTTGATAATTCCGCCATCGGGATTTTGCAGCCGTATCTTTTTAAAGAAAACATAGAACACACACATCAATATCAGGAAGCCGCTGCCAATCAGCGCCAGCAAGTGGCGGTAAGCCATAATGTTGGTGACCAGTTCGGAGAAAGCGTTGGTAACAATTATCAGGAGTATGTCGCTGAGCCATACACCGGCAACAAAACTGAAGCCGCCTTCCCTGCCGTTGTTAAGGCTTTGTTTAATAATGGTGAAGATGACAGGACCAACCGATATTACCAATACCAGTGCCAAAGTAAATCCGCTTAATATCGCCTGCCACATCCTACAAATGTACCTTATTCTAAAAAGCCGATCCAATCTTCCAGCATCTTACCTTTCATCACCCTGGGAAATTTATGCTGCCCCCCCACCTTGCCTTTCGACTGCATAAATTCCATGAATTTCGACTCCGGTAATATTTCAACATAAATCTCTTTGAGAGCGCTTTTTCTTTCGACTGCATAGTCGTCGTTCAACTGAACCAGGTGCTGATCTATTTTTTTCTTCAGCTCCTCCGGTTCAATGTAATCGTTGCAGGCCACCCACCATTTATGTGCGAAGAAGAGCCCGTAGGGGATACCGGCC
>CBIGXK010000002.1:0-39348 GCA_966193805.1 uncultured bacterium
GAGGGATACTGGTTGGCAATGCCGACGAATACCACATTTTGCAGCAAACCTGCAACAATAAATTGCCCGTAGCAGGTAATCCCGAAAGCCTCATTCTCCCAAAACTTGCCGATAACGGGGAGAAGGGAACGGGCGTTGCCGCCTTACCCGGCGATGCACTGATATGTAGCTGTGAAAGTGTAACCAAGCTCGACATCTGCAATGCCATCACCGTCAACAACTGCGAAACGGTCGACGCAATTAAAAAATGTACAAAGGCCGGCACGGGTTGTGGCGGTTGTGCGCCAATGGTAAAAGATATATTGACGCATACGCTTAAGCAACAGGGCAAATATGTGCGCAATGTTATCTGCGAACATTTCACTTATTCGCGCCAGGAGCTGTACGACCTGGTAAAGATCAGGCAACTGAAAAATTACAACGGGGTACTCGACGAACTTGGCAAAGGCGATGGATGCGAAATATGCCGGCCGGCTATCAGCTCGATACTGGCGAGCTTGTGGAACGAGCTGGTGGTGAAAAAGGAAAACCAAACTTCGCAGGATACGAACGACAGGTTCCTGGCGAACATCCAGAAAGGAGGAAGCTACTCCGTTGTACCCCGCATACCCGGAGGAGAAATAACGCCGGATAAATTGATCGCCATCGGCAGTGTTGCCAAAAAGTATAATCTCTACACCAAAATAACGGGCGGCCAGCGCATCGATATGTTTGGCGCTCATGTAAGCGACCTTCCCGATATCTGGAAAGAATTAATAGATGCCGGCTTTGAAAGCGGTCATGCATACGGAAAAGCGCTGCGCACAGTAAAAAGTTGCGTAGGCTCTACGTGGTGCAGGTTTGGGTTGCACGACAGCGTAAGCTACGCCATCCGGATAGAGGAGCGGTACCGCGGTCTGCGTGCACCGCACAAATTAAAATCCGCCGTATCCGGTTGCATCCGTGAATGTGCGGAGGCGCAGGCAAAAGATTTCGGGATCATCGCCACCGAAAAAGGATGGAACCTGTATGTATGCGGCAACGGGGGCTCCAAACCGCAGCATGCCTTGCTCCTCGCTTCCGACCTTGATTCCGAAACCTGCATCCGCTACATCGACCGCTTTCTCATGTTCTACATTAAAACCGCCGACCCGTTAACGCGTACGGCCACCTGGCTGAATAAAATGGAAGGCGGAATTGAATATCTACGGAACGTGGTAGTGAATGACAGCCTCGGATTGGCAGAAGAGTTTGAAAGAGAAATGCAGTTGCTGGTGGATAACTACGCGTGCGAATGGAAGAAGGTGGTGGAGTCGCCCGAGTTGCGCAAACGCTTCGCGCATTTTGTTAACGCACCGCAGGAGAAGGACCCCACGATTCATTTTGAAACGCTGCGCGGGCAGAAGAAAGCCGCAGAATGGAAATAATCACATAAATCAAATTCATGACGACAAATTCTAAACGCATCGACTGGTTCGCTGCATGCAGGGAGGAAGATGTTCCGGAAGATGGCGGCGTGTGCGTGAAGTACAAGCATCACCAGATAGCACTTTTCAAATTCTCGCGCCGAAACGAGTGGTACGCTTCTCAAAACATGTGTCCCCACAGACAGCAGATGGCCATCAGCAGGGGCATGCTCGGTTCGCAAAATGGTGAACCGAAAGTTGCCTGTCCTTTTCATAAAAAAACTTTTTCGCTTGTGGATGGCCGTTGCCTGAACAGCGATGAGGGATACAACATCATCACGTTTCCGGTGAAGGTAGAAAACGGCAATGTTTATATCGGAATACACCAGGACGCACCATTCACGGATCACAAATACTATGCTGATGAAAAAACTAACTGTTAACCTGGTCTGTATCCTCTGCACAATCATTTTCTCGTCAATCGGGGCGGATGCACAACTGTCTTTATCCGCACAATTGCGCGCGCGCTCCGAAATGCGCGATGGGCAGGGCGCTCCGCTGAGCCACGGCAGTAAACCCGCAACCTTCATTTCGCAGCGAAGCAGGCTGAATGCTTCATTTATCGCTCACCGCCTTAAGCTGAATATGTCGGTGCAGGACGTGAGAGTATGGGGCCAGGACATTTCACAGATCAACCGCAATACCACTGAAACCAATAACGGCCTGATGCTCCATGAGGCCTGGGCCGAAGTATTGTTATCAGACACGGCGAACAGGAACAGCTCGTTCAGTATAAAGATGGGCAGGCAGGAAATTATTTACGATGATCACCGATTGCTGGGCAACCTCGACTGGCTGCAGCAGGCCAGGCGGCACGATGCGCTGATCGCAAAGTTCCAGGCCGGACGATGGTCGCTGCACGCCGGAGCGGCTTATAATCAAAATAAGGAATCCGCCTCGGGCACTATTTACGACAACACCTCGCCCGGGTACGCCGCAACAACCAACGGGGGCACGATGTATAAAAGCATGCAATTTTTTTATGCCGGAAAAAAGTTAATGAAAGGCAGCGCCTCCTTCCTGCTGTTCAGCGACCAGTTTAACCGGTACCAGATGGAAACGGTCAATAACGTTCCTGCAAAGGATTTTTTGCCGGGTGTTTGGACGAGAGTGACGACCGGATTTTATTTCACCAATTCATTTAAAGAACTCGATGTAACGGCGGCGGCTTATTACCAAACAGGAAAGAACAACAACGGCGTAAAACTGGATGCGGCAATGGCGTCGCTGGCCGTGCAGCATTCATTCGGAAAATTCAGTTTCGGCCCGGGCGTGGATTACACTTCGGGAGGAGGTACTACCACGAAAAGCAAAACATTCGATCCACTATACGGCACGGCGCACAAGTTTTGGGGCTTCATGGACTATTTCTACGCGGGCAGCCCATTCGGAAAAGCAGGATTGGTGGACTATTACCTGAAAACAAAATGGAAGCCCGCCGAACGGCTCGCAGTAACGGGCGATTATCACCATTTCAACAGCGCCGCAGTGATTCCGAATGTAACAGGCAATGCGAAAAAACTTGGTGATGAAATCGACATTGTGGCAACGTATAACCTCACGAAGCTGGTGAGCCTGGAAGGCGGCTACTCGCATTATTTCTCAACCGGGCTGCTCACATCTTCACTGGTAAAAAACATTCCTGATGCAAGAAGCTCGGCCAACTGGGCGTACATCATGATCAACATAAAACCTGAATTTCTTTTTAAATAACCAATCAAACTAAAGTTTATGGATTACAAAAAACCTGCGGATGTAATGGCATTGATGATCCAGTCGGGCGTTGATAAGATAAAACTGTCACCACTCGACCTGATGATCAGGGGAATACTGTCGGGCGCCATTCTTGGATTTGGCACCACGCTGGCGGTTACGGCCACTGTACAAACGGGCATGGCGATCATCGGCGCATTGATTTTTCCTGCGTGTTTTGTAATTGTGGTGCTGCTGGGACTTGAATTGGTTACAGGCAGTTTTGCCGTATTGCCGGCAGCCGCTTTTGACCGGCAGATACGGATACCGGCGATGATCAGGAACCTGGTGATTGTATTCACTGCCAACCTGATCGGCGCGTTGATCTATGCGGTTTTGTTTTGGATATCGGTTACCAACCTCGGCCACACGGGCAGTTCGCCACTTACTGCAGCCATTGTGAAAATAGCAGAAAGTAAAACGATCGGTTATGCGCAATTTGGCGGCGCCGGTATTATTACCGTGATTACAAAAGGAATACTGTGCAACTGGATGGTGACCATGGCCATCGTGATGTCGCTCACTTCATCGTCTGCGCTGGGGAAGATACTGGCTGCCTGGCTGCCGGTATTTATCTTCTTTGCGCAAGGTTTTGAGCACGCGGTGGTAAACATGTTTGTCATTCCCGCAGGAATGTTGCTCGGCGCCAAAGTAACCGTGAGCGATTGGTGGTTCTCTAATCAACTATGGGCAACATTTGGCAACATCCTGGGAGGAGTGATTTTTACGGCGCTTGCACTGTACCTCACGCACGGCAGGAAGAAGGAGCTCATCGAACTTCCCGCGTAGCATCATTCGCCGCCGGGCTTCCGGACGGGCACGCCGGTTTTTACCGGAACACCGAAATCGGGTGTGCCGTCGGCCTTCCAGGTAAACCGCTGCATGCGCGGACTGCGTTTATTGCCGCAGCCGTCACCACTATTTGAATTGGCGTGATAAATCATCCAGTTTTGCTTACCGTCCCGCGAAGTAAAGAAGCCGTTGTGCCCGGGTGCGTATGCATTGTTTGCGGCGGCAGTTGTAAACAGGGGTGAAGGTGATTTTGTCCAGTGCGCCGGATTCATGGGGTCGCCATTATCTTTCAACGATAGAAGACCGAGTGAATAGCTGTCGGTCCAACAGCCGCTCGCAGAGAAGGTAAGGAACAGTTTCCCGTTTTTATTGAGGAGCGCCTGCGGACCTTCATTCACGGCCGGTGGTGCGCCGGCCTTTTCCCATTCATATTCAGGAGCTGAAATCATAACGCGGCGCCCTTCGAGTGTAAGTGGATCTTTCATTCTTGCGATGTACAGCACTTGTTGGGTATTCGCGGTATCGGGCCAACCCGACCACGCCATGTACAGTTGATTTTGATATTCAAACACCGATGCGTCGATCGCCCATTTATCGTTTTGCGTATCGGCGATCTTGCCTTTGAACGTCCATTCGCCCTTAATCGGATCCGCGTCGTTACATTCGAGCGCATAGATGCGGTGATTGGCATTGTTACCATCATCTGCCGCGAAATACACGTACCATTTATTATTGATGTGATGCATCTCCGGCGCCCAGATCTGTTTTGCATACATCCCGGTTAGGGGCGGCATCCATATCGTTGTAAACGATGCGTTGCTGAGTTCCGACATTTTATTTGTCGCGGCGATCGCTATGCGGTTCCCAAAGGTGTTCGTGTAGTAGTAAGTAGTGTCTTTTTGAACTACCCATGGATCGGGACCCGAAGGGAGCAGTGGGTTGATAAAGGTAGTGGCCGCTTGTACGCGGGCAGGCAGAGCAGTTGCCTGCGTGTTGTCGCAGCCAGGAGCAAGAAGCAATAAGGCAGCTAAGCAAACGACTAAATATTTTTGCGTTGCATGGGCGGGTCCTGTCATTGTCAACGTAGCTTTTTTGCGACGTCGAAATTACAGGTAATGCGCTAAACCCGCATGAGTTTACGCCAGCATCGCCAGCACTGTGATAATCACTCCAAGGTCAATGACTACGCTTGCTGCGAGAACAGGTATGGTGACTTTAGGCGGGAAGCCGGCAAGACAGGTTACCACTACCATCGCCATTGCCGTTAGCACTATGCAAAACAGGAAGAGGTTCATTCCTACTAATGACACGAAGAATGAAGTGATGGGAGCGAGCGCGCAACCCTGCAAAGCAATGCCAATGCCGATCCACATGAAGTGGTTGTGCTGCTGGTTTTTGCTCCACGTGAGAAATCTTTTTAGAGGCGATATTCCTTTTTCTGAAAATGAGTGGGTGTACTGGATAAATGAATTAAGAGTAGTTGGCATTTTGTTTTCCTTTAAGAAGTGTAAAGTTCACACACGAACATTCGGAAAAACATGACTACTGTTATTGCCGGGCCTGATCTTCATCAACTAAATGGCCTGGCTGAAAACGTTCTGCCCGGTGCCGGCGTGTTCGGCATGTTGATCGAAAGCCGCACACACATTACGGATGAAGTACCGTCCCAAAGCGGTCAACTTCACTTTTTTCGGCGTCCATTCGATCAATCCGTCGCTTTGCAAATGCGACAGCTTTATAAATGAGCCTCTTTCCAGTAGCTGCATATCCTTGTCGGCCAATTCGGTTTCACCGCGGCAGGTGATGTCGAGGATATATTTTTTCACAGCAATATCCTCTTCGGTAAGGAAGCAGCCTTTCGCTACAGGTATCCGGTTGGCGTTGACGGCCATGTAATAGCTGCGGATGTTTTTTTCGTTTTGGGCAAACGCATCACCTGTGTCGCTGATGGCTGAAACGCCAAGACCCAGGAGCAATTCGGTTTTTTGCGTGGTGTAGCCCATGAAATTCCTGTGCAGCCTGCCTTCTTTCCATGTGGCATACATTGCGTCGGTAGGCAGGGCGAAGTGGTCCATGCCGATGTCTGTGTAGCCGCTTTCGGTAAGCAATTCGCGGCCCTTCATGTAAAGTTTTATTTTTTCTTCCGGCGCCGGCAGGTGCGATTCATCGAACAACCGCTGTCCCCTGCTTGCCCAGGGTACGTGCGCGTAGCTGTAAAAAGCTATCCGGTCGGGTTTTAATGCGATAATCTGCCTGATGGTACGTTCCATGCTCCGCAAGGTTTGCAACGGCAATCCGTATATCAGGTCGTAGTTCACCGATTTGAAACCCATCGTCCTCGCATTTTCTGTTGCAGCTTTCACATTTTCAAGAGGCTGTATCCTGTTGATGATACGTTGTACATCGGGATCGTTATCCTGTACGCCATAGCTAATGCGCTTAAAATTCAGGGAAGCCAGCACGCGAAGGTGTTCCGGCGTTGTGTTGTTCGGATGGCCCTCGATGCTGAAGTCGGATCGCGGATGGATGATGCTGCCGCGCAGAATGAACCGGATAAGTTTTTTCAGGTTGGCCGGTGAAAAGAAAGTTGGCGTTCCGCCGCCAAGGTGAAGCTCGCGAATGACGGGGGTTTGTCCCATGAGCTTTCTGTAAGCTGTCCATTCTTTCTGTACAGCTTCGATGTATTCGTCCTCAACGTTATGATTGGTGGTGATCTTTTTATTGCAACCGCAATAGGTGCAAAGCGATTCGCAAAACGGTAAATGGATATACAGCGAGATACCGTTAACGTTTACCTTCCCGAATTTTTCCGTAAACGTTTGTTTCCATTTTTCAACATCGGGTCCGTCGGTCCAGAACGGCACGGTCGGATAACTGGTATATCTTGGCACCGGCTTGTTGTACCTGGCGATCAGCTCTTCTGCAACGTGGTCTGTCATCCCATAAAATTAGACCACCGGGTATGTTCTGTGGCTGATGACGGTTAGCCGCCTACACGATTGTTGTCAGTTTTTCGGTCAAAAGAGCAGGTTTTTGAGCCGGTCCTTATTATTAATAACAATTTTACTGCTTTTGATGTCGATAAGCTTTTCTGCTTTAAAGTCGCTTAGCGTGCGAATAAGCGATTCTGTTGCCGTGCCGATGTATTGGGCAATTTCTTCTCTCGAAATTTCTATCGGTGCAGCTTCGGCGTGCGAATCGAATTTGCCGGCGATGTCGAGCAGCGCCTTTGCCACGCGTTTCCGCAGCGAGCTGTAGGCAAGGTTCATCAGGCGCTCTTCCTTTTCTTTAACGTTCTGGGTGATAATGTGAATGAATTTGGCCGCAATATTCACATCGGTGTACACCATTTGCAGAAAGTCGTCTTTTGGTATCTGCATAATTTCAGCATCCGCGATGATTGCGGCACTATCGTCGTAGTTGGTATCCTTCAGGATGGGGCCGTAACCAATGAAGTCGCCATCGGCGTAAAAGTTGGTGATATATTCCTTGCCGTCTTCATGCATCCTGAACGTCTTAACCTTCCCTTTTACGATGTAATAGAGAAAGCGTGGGCGCTTGCCCTGCAGGTACAGTGAAGATTTGCGGTCGTATTCCTGGATGTCGTATTGTTCGGCGAGCTGGTTGATCAGGCCGGTGCTTTTCACATCTTTTAAGAAGCGTGCAAAGCCAATGGGTGTTGACGAGTAATTGCCGTTCAGAATTTCCGATTTTTTCAACCTGACTTCCACGGCGTTCAGCAGTTCAATTTCGTCAAAGGGCTTCGTGATGTAATCGTCGGCGCCCATTTCCATTCCTTTCCTGTAATCGCTCCTTTCTGTTTTCGCCGTTAAAAAAATAAACGGGATGTTCTGTGTTTCAGGATTTTTTCTGAGCAGGTGAAGTACGCCATATCCATCAAGGTCAGGCATCATGATGTCGCAAATGATGAGGGATGGCTTTTCTTTCATTGCGGCCTCGATTCCCTTCTTCCCGTTTTCTGCGGTGAACGTGGTGTAATTGGCGAGGTCGAGGATCTCGGCGATATTTTCCCTAATGTCGATGTTGTCGTCGATTACAAGAATTTTCTTTTCCACAGCTATTGTTTTACAGGTAATGAGATGGTGACGGTGGTTCCCTTGTTGATTTCACTCTCCATCCTGATTTCTCCATTCAGCAGGTCGAGGTATCTTTTTACGATATGCAGGCCGAGGCCGGTACCTTGTATGTTTTGCGCATTTTTTCCACGAAAGAAAGAGGAAAACATGTGTTTCAGGTCTTCTTCCGATACGCCTATTCCCTGGTCGCGTACGGATACCGTTGCATTGCTTTGGTCAATTTTGCTCAACACGGTCACGAACGAACCGGGACCCGAAAATTTGATGGCGTTCGATACCAGGTTGATCAAAATGTTTTTCAGCATTTTTTTGTCGCTGATAATGATTTCGGGGCCGCTGTGGTCATAAATAATTTGCTGGCCCTCTTTCGCGAGGCCCTGCATTTCTTCGACGGTCTCGGAAGCCAGTTCCTTCAGGTTCATTTCGGCGACGGTTGCACCCACTTTGCCTTCGTCAAGCTTGCCCAGCGACAGGAAGTCTTCGAGCAGATCATTCAAATGTTTCACCGACGCCGTGATCTTGCCGATGTGCCTGTCGCGCTTGTCCTGCTGTTCTGTCTGCGTGTATTTCGAGAGAAGGATAGTAGAAGAAAGTACGGTACTCAATGGCGTTCTGAATTCGTGAGAGGCCATCGACACGAAGCGGCTCTTTATTTCATTTAACTGCCGCTCCTTATCGAGCGCCTCACTCAGTTCCTGCTGTGATTGCTCGAGGTGCTGCAGCGCTTCTTTGAGAATAACGGTCCTTTCTTCCACTTTCGCTTCGAGCTCGGCGTTCAGGTTCCGCATTTCAGTGGAAACCTTTTCGAGCTGTTTTTGCTGCTGCATCATATTCTCTTCTATCTTCTTCCGGTGGCTGATGTCCACAATGAACGCAGTAACGTACCGGTCATTATTATGAACGTAGGTGCTGAGGCTGACTTCTACAGGAAACATCTCTCCACCCTTTTTTATGCCGTGAAGATCGCGGCCGTGGCCCATCACCCTGTTTTGCGGATGCTGGTAAAATCCCGCAAGAAGTTTTTCATGTCCATGCCTGTATTCGGGAGGCACCAGCAACTCAATTTTTTTTCCGATAATTTCCTCGGGCGTATATCCGAACATCTTGCAGGCCGATGGGTTCACCAGCACAATATTTCCTGAAGGGCCCGAAGCAACAAAACCTTCATTGGCATTTTCGAATAGTGAAATTAAATGAGACAGATCGCTCAGCATGCTTAAATTTAGGTATTCCTGTCATGATTGCAACAACTCCTGTTCCATTTCTGCGGCCCGCGGAAAGAGAACGTTTCGTTCGAGGTGAGTGTGCTGCACCAGGTCCTGGTCAAGTTCTTTCAGTTTCAGCACGAATACGCGCCGCTCGGCGCACATATCTTGCGTAATGCTGTAGCTGTCGGTAATATTGCGTATTTTCTTCAACAGGATGCTCAGCCGTTGATCGCCGTCTTTGAGGAGGTTAAACGGTTTTTTAAGTGTACGTACAAACAACTTTCCATAGGGCTCCCTGCGGCGGTGGGCATTGTCAATCTGCCTGATGTAGGGAAATATCACATCTTCCTGGTGCCTTCCCTCATCTGTAACGAGCGCCGTAACATCTTTCAGCAACCTGGATATTTCCGGCGAGAAATTTTCCGGAATATTGTTCTGAAGCACCGGAAGTGTATCGCTTAAATAGGCATGATGGATGTTAATGATGTATTCAATAAGAAAATCTATTCTCCATTTGTTGTATTCTATCGACTTCGGACTATGGACGATCCTCGTGGCCTCATCCAGGCTTTTTACAAGCTGAAAGTAATCGATATTGTTTTGTTCACATTCTTCTTTTATGGTGCTGCTTCCTTCGCAGCAATAATTGATGCCGAAAGCGCGGAACACCTCGGCGGTGCGATAATCGGAACGTACAACATCGCCCACTCTCTTATCCGAATAACTGCATAGCGGTTTCATTTTTATAGATCTTTTTTCCTGAAAACACGAATTGATACCCACACAGGAAGTATTGCCCACAACAGCATTATGCCGGTGGTATAAACGGTGCCCAGGCCGCTTCCAAAGAACTCTTTATACACAGCGCCCGTGTAACCCATGAGGGCGCTAATGTCCATCCTGAGCATGATAAATATCCTGGCGAGATCAATTGGATTCAGGGATGACAGCAATAGTGTTAATTTTTCAACAGGATAATCGCTGAACGTGAAGAGAATCACCATCACGAGCCCGTCGTAGATCAGCGAGAAGTAAAACCACAGCATGAGTGATGCGCCGATACCGCGAACTTTATCTTTTGCCACTACCGAAGCAAGAAATGCCAGCGAACAAAAGATTATCGTAAGAATGACGCCGGCAAAAACCAGTGCGATGCCGGTTTCATCAAAACTGAACAGGAATACGGGAAAACCAACGCCAACGAAAAACGCGACCGATAACGACAAAGCCGTACCGGCATACTCGCTTGCAATGATCCTCGAACGGCTCACGGGTTGCGAAAGCATCAGTTCGATGAATTCATATGAATTGAAATAATGTATAGTGGTGAAAACCATGCTTATCAGCGGTACAACAATAAGAACGATATTCAACAGGCTGAGAATAGCCTTGCTGTTGTCGCTTTCCAGTTGAAAAAGACTGAATGAAACCACAAGCAGGAACAGGGTGTAAGCGATGATCACTTTGCCCCGAAGGATGTCGTACAACACATATTTGGACACTCTAATCATGGTTAAACAACTAATTTTTTCAGTGAAGAATGACCCGATCCTTCCTGCATCAGCCTGGCAATCGCCTTGCTGAATCTTATTTCTCCCGTGCGTTCTTTAATGCTTGCCAGTGACTCATAATATTGAATCCTTCCTTCCTGGAGGTACATGATGTCTGTTGTGATGTCGTCGAGGTCGCTAAGGATGTGGCTGGTGATCAATATCAGTTTCCCGCGTTTTTTTTCGCTGATGATCTTTTCTTTTAAAATTTCACTGGCCAGCGGGTCGAGGCCGGCTGTCGGCTCGTCGAGGATCAGCACATCGGCGCCAAACATAAAAGCCAGCGTGGCGCTTACTTTTTGCCTGGTACCGCCCGAAAGGCCCTGCATCGTTTTGTTACTGATTGCTTCGAGGCCGAAAGACCTGAACAGCTCAAGATCCGGCGGGGCATGATCGCCCCTTATGTTTTTGATCATTTCAACTACCTGGCTAATCTTCATATTGTCGGGGTATCTGCCGATCTGCGGCATGTACCCGATCCTTCTGCGATATTCCCAACTATGAGTGATGGGTTCATTGTCGAAGTAGATCTTTCCACCTTGCGGCCGCACCATACCCAGGATCGATTTGATCAAAGTGGTTTTTCCCGAGCCATTAGGGCCAATCAATGACACCACCTGTCCGCTGGTAAATGCTGCCGACACATCGTTCAGTGCATACAGTTGCTTAAAGCGTTTCGTCAGATGTTCGATCCTTATCATAGTGGCAGCTTTTTCATTACCGGATTGTCGTCCCTGAAGGTTTCCGGCGTAAGTACCGGAACGGCTCTTTCGGCTTTATCGAGCAGGGTCACAATAAAGCTGCGCAGCAGCATCAGGTTATTTGGATTTTGTTCGATCAGCATTGAATACATGCTTACGGGATGGTAGGGCACATCGCCGATGCCGTCCCTGTTCAAATCGTAGCCGTCATATTTATCCCAGTAGTTGCCGGAAAATTCATTCAGCACCAGGTCGCCGTTGGTGGCCACATCGAAAGTGTTAAACAAAAAGTTGTTTTCGTACACTTTGTTATTGCTGCAACTTGCCTGCACTTTTGCGGCCCACCCGTTTTCTTTAAATGTGTTTTGCCGCACCTCGATACGGTTCGATCCCTCCATGTACACACCAACCGTGTTTTGAAAAAACAGGTTGTGCTCAATTTTGCCGTCGCTGATTTCCTTCAGCAAGATCCCGTACGCAGATGGACCCCAGTTCTTTTCAAAACGGTTATTTTTCATGACTACCTTTTTGGAAAACATCACCGCCACGCCGGCGCCATTGTTGCTAAAGGTGTTTCCGGTGTAAACGTCATCATTCGAAAACATGAAGTGCAATCCATACCGGATGTTCGCGTAACTTACATTTCCGCGTATAACAGAATTTGTTACGAATTCGAAATAAATGCCGTCGCGATGGCCGGTGGCATTATTGTTTTCAATAAGTGCATGACTGCACTTCCATAAATGGATGCCGTTGCCGGTGGTTTGCTCGGTTTTGGTTACACCCTTCAACGTATTGTTCCTTATCGTGAAATGGTGGCTATTTGCCACGTGGATGCCGAAGAAAGTAAAGGTGAAGCGATTATCTTCAATAATTACATCGCTTGCGTCAACCATGGTGATGGCCGCATAATCATTCATGGCCGAATAGCCTGAATGAGTGAAATGCAATCCTTTCACCCGTATGTTTTTTCCGCTGATGGTCAGGAGTTCGTACTTCCCGGCGCCATGCAGCGTCGGGTAATTTTCGCCCAGCAGGGTTATCGATTTGGTGATGATGGCATTGTTGAGAAAATATACGCCCGGTTTAATAAGAATGGTATCGCCGCTTTTAGAAAGAGAGATGGCTTCTTTTATTGAAGTGATGCCGCCTTTCGTGCCTACCACGATGAGGGAGGCAGAACTGCTTTCCCAACACAGTAAACAAAATATGGCAAGAAGCGTCTTCATTTCACAAGGATATTATAAAGGGTTGCCCAGTTCGTTACTTTGCTGCCCGCTATCTCTGCCGATTTGGATTCGGCGCTTGCCTTGTTGCCAAAGGCAGCGGCGTTGCCGCCCATGGGAGTTTTAAGCTGGCTGCTGATGACGAATTCTGCAACATGCACATCAACAAATTTGTCGTTGTTGTTATAATCCACAAATAATGTGTGATGGATGTCACTCAACGGCACATTACGGTTCTTCAGAAAGTTGGCGAGGCAGTGAACATCATCAAATTTATATGCGCGTCCTTTTTTCGTAACGATTTCCGCTCCGAACTTAGGGTCGGCGATTGTCATTTTGCAATCGGCGCAACTGTCTTTGCCGATGTCCATTTTTTCCGGCTGCACCGAACATCCGGCCAGCAGTAAAAAGGAACTGAAAATCAAAGCGGCATGTGCATTTCTCACATAGTTTATGCGGACACCTTTATTTTTTTTGCTGAAGGTTTCCCGCAGCCACACTATGAAGAACACGCTCACTATTCCGATAATCATCCATCCGCCACTGTCGGGGTAAGAAAACGCTTCGAAATTCAATAACGTTTTATGACCGATCAAAGGGGGCTGGTAGGTGAGTCCGGGTATTTGAATAGCCGCTTTCGGATCGAGGTCGTGACCATAGTCATATCCCCACATGTAAAAATCCACGAGCGCGGCAAGTCCGCCAAGAACAAAAGTGACGAGGTAGCCTGCCAGCAGCTTTCTCCTGCCTGTAAATGCCACCACCAATCCGAACACAACAAAGATGGCAAAAATGTAGACGAGGAAATTGAACTCGGGAAACATGTCAGCTTTAATGTGTTTCATGCCGATGTAGTGGTTCAGGCCATTGATTATATCAACCTGCCCGGTCAGTTTATATAGCCAGATCTGCATCGAAAGACCCTCAGGATATTGGGGGGCTATGAGATAAATTGACCAAAAGGGCAGGAAGTACGCGGCCACCAGCAGCAGGGAACCCACACCAACAATTATTCTTGACGTTTTGCTCATGATATGTGGTTTTTCATTTTTCTGACGCTGTCACGCTTTTGTCGGCAGCGGCGTCAGGGGATTCGGATGCGGGTTTATTGGTTCCGGTACTGAACGTAAGCGGCACATTACTTTTGGCCGGCGAAACCCTCAGGTATCCCTGCATTTCCTGGTGCAGGGCCGAACAGAAGTCTGTGCAATAGAAGGGGAACATTCCTGTTCTCTCTGGTTTAAAGCGAAAGGTTTGGGTTTCGCCGGGCATGATCAGTATCTCGGCGTTATTCGCGCCTTTGATGGCAAATCCATGAGGAACGTCCCAATCCTGCTCAAGGTTGGTTACGTGGAAGAACACTTCATCACCCAGCTTTACTCCTTCAATATTATCGGGAGTGAGGTGCGAGCGGATAGCCGTCATCCAAACGTGAACCTCGTTGCCTTTGCGTTCAACTTTCGTTTGGCCCTCGCCTTTTGCCACATACGGGTGTTGATTTTCTTCGATCTTGTAGATCTTCACAGTGTTCTTCGAAATTTTTTCGGCAGGAATGGCTTCTGCGTAATGCGGTTCGCCCACTGTCGGGAAATCGTACAGCAGCTTAATCTTATCGCCGCTGATGTCATACAACTGCGCACTTTGCGGGAGCTCGGGTCCCACGGGCAGGTACCTGTCCTTGGTGATCTTGTTGTAGGCGACCATGTATTTTCCATAGGGTTTTTTAGTTGGGCCGCCCATCACGCTAAGGTGACCGATCGCATAATAAGTGGGCACCCTGTCAACCACCTTCAGGCTTTTGATGTTCCACTTCACTATTTCGGAAGAAACAAACATGGAAGTGTACGCATTGCCGTTGGCATCAAATTCGGTGTGCAACGGACCGAGGCCGGGCCTCTGCACCTCACCATGCAAAACACTTTCATATTTCAGTACGGGCATTCCTTCGAACGTTCCCTCAAAATCTTTGGCAGCGATTGCCTTTTGGAATTTTGAAAAGGAGAATACAGGTATGACGGCGGCGAGCTTGCCGCTGCCTACAATGTATTCTCCTGTGGGATCCACATCTGTGCCATGTGGCGATTTAGGGCACGGGATATAGTAAATAACATCGGGAAACTCTTTCGGGTCCAGCACCAGCACATTGTTTTCAATGGTGGAGCCAGCAGTATGGGTTTTCTCGTCAAGCAGGTTGTGTGCATATTTTGCAGCTACCTTTTTCGCTTTGCCGGCTTTCACATATTCTTCGGCCTTTTTCCAGTTAACGGCCATGATAAAGTCTTTGTCTTTAGCAGAAGCGTTGACTTCGAGTAAGGTGTTTGCCTTTTCAGAATTGTAACAGCTAAAGAAAAACCATCCATGCGACGGACCCTTACCCGCGCGGGCAAGGTCGAAGTCGATACCCGGCGTAAGCACCTGGAAGGCGATATTCATGTGACCGGTTGTTTGGTCAACGCTGATAAAACTGATGGTGCCCTTGAAGTTGTCTTTGTAGGTATTGATCGGCACGTCTTCATTTTGCAGCACGGGTATGCTGAACCGTGTTCCGGCAACTACATATTCCGTGTTTTCGGTGATGTAGGGCGATGAGTGGTTGCCTGCGCTGTTCGGTATTTCAAGGATCTCCGCGGTACGGAAAGTTTTCAGGTCAATACGTGCAATGCGCGGCGTGTTGTTGCCATTGGCGAATACCCAGCGGCCGTCGTGTTCGCCGTTCGTAGTGGATAAAGAGATGTGGTGAAGGTCATCCCAGGGTACGTAGCCATGAGAAGTGTTCAGCATGGGTTTTGATTCTTCGCTGAAGCCATAACCATTTTCCGGCATTTGGGAAAACACGGGAATGATGCGCAGCAAACGGCAGGATGGGTAGCCATATACGCTCATTTGGCCGTTGAAGCCGCCCGATACAAAACTGTAAAACTCGTCGTACTTACCCGGGGCGATATATACTTTTTCGGCTGCGTCACCAGTTACGGCCACGGCCGCGCCCCGCGGCTTGCAGCTTTCCAGGGTGCCTGCTGCTATGGCTGCGATGGTTCCCGCTATGAAGAATCTTTTGAGGGTGCTCATAAATTGTTTTTTTTATTTTTTGTTTTTTCAGCGGCTTTTACTTTTCACCATCGTTGCTGCGCATAAATTCCAGCACCTGTCTTGCCTGGTCCTTATCAAGGTTTTGGTTGGGCATGCGCACGAGACATTGCTCCAGCAGTTTTTGCGCTTCCGGGTCAGTTTCGAGCATCATGTCTACGTTGGTGATCATGTTCATGATCCAGTGTGGCTCCCTTCTTTTGGTTACGTCTTTCCAGCCCGGGCCCACTACCCTTTCGTCGTTAAGCTTGTGGCAGCTTTGACATTTGAGGTCGTAAGTGGCTTTGCCGGCGGTCACCCATTCCTGGTTCAATGGTGTGGTAAGCTGCACATCGCCCGCTTTAAATTCGAGGCCGTGCGTTTCCTGCGCTTCTGTTGTCTGCGGTTCGGGAGAGGATTGCTCTGCTTCGCTATTTCCGCCTCCACAGGCTGTAAATAACGCTGCGGTTAAGAGAGTGAAAGTCAATAAGGAAAATACTTTTTTCATTTTTGTATTTTTTGTTAGTTCCGTATGCAACAAATGTATTCACCACCCTATGGGCATTGGATGATGCGCATCAGGGGCTCAAATGATTTTAGTTAGACCGGAGCCGGGTAAACAATAAAAAAATGGAAACGGGAAAGGGACTGCTGAGAACGAACAACCATAGATTGTAGCTGGAAAAGCGGGGACCAACAACCAATAGCAACTCGGTAACAACGAAAGTGAAGAGGAACAGGAATAGAGAGAATTTTTGTTTTTCTACCGATTTGTAGACTTTTAAAATTGTTGCAAACACAAAGAGGGTAACGAAACCCAGCATAACCAGGTGCAGGTAAGCTATAATGAAACTGCGGTGGCCGTAGGCAAGCATGGCGACAGGCTGAAAGCCGCTTGCCGCCTGCAGCATAATTTTCAGGCAGAAGGCAAAAATCGCCAAATGCCCAATGAAGCCGGTTGTTTTGAGCCGGAAGTAGCCGGCGAGAAAATAAACCAATCCGGCCACTTGCAGAATGGCTCCCGCTTCGCCAATAATATTGAACGCCGGTCCGGGGCCGCTCCAAAGGACCGAAAGAGAATAACTCAGCACGCAGCCAGCCGCAAGAAAAATGAACGTGCGCGTACCATACCGCTCAACGTTATTTACTTCCATTTGCCTGTACACCATCGAAAGGACGGCAAAGGTGAACCAGCCATTGTATTGGAAATGCAGGTAAAAGTAAATGGCGTCGAAGTACAGCACCGTTCCTTTATGTCCGTTCGCCATCAACGGTCCCATGGCGAAAGCGCCGAAACTGGAAACAACCAGGAACACGAGGGCTGCCTTTAAGAACCTGGCCGAAGTGGCACTACTGCTTTTGAGTGCCTTCCACACAACGGTCGCCAGGTAATAAGTGGCGATTATCGACAAGGTGGAAAATATGATGCTTACCGTTCCATATCCCTGGAAGGGAAAACTCAAGAGCATTCCGTATGCCGATACGAACATGAGCACAATGATGTTTCGCCAGTGGCTGTAGGAAACGTTTGCCTTCACTTCCGGAAAGTAAAACATGACCATCCACACAATGGCCGGAGTTGCCCATCCCCCAAATGCAAAGTGCGAATGGGCGTGAAGGAAGTTGTCGTACGGCAAGGGTAAGCCCCCAAAAACAGGAACACTTCTCAACACCAAACCGAGCAACGATACCAGCAGCAGGTTGACTATGGAAACAGCCAGGAGAACCCCCTGCAATGAATCTTTATTTAACGACTGACTTCTCAGCATGAACTGCAAAAATATTTTGACCGGAACAACCTGCACATGATGAAAATCATGCCTGCCCGTGCACTGATGTCATCTTCCGGGCGGCTGATCCTTTCGACATTTGCCAGTGAAGATATTCATCAAAATCCTTCATCATGCAAAAGTCATATAAACCCATAAGAAGAAGCAGGGAACTCGCGGGCCTGTCGCGCGAACATCACGATTCATTACTTTTTGTTTGGAAGATCAGGCAGGGCATCAGCTACAAAACCGATCTTACCCGCATCGCCGCATACTGCGAATTCTTTTGGGAAACCAACATGAAAGACCACTTCAAAAAAGAAGAAACTGCTGTACGAATGGTGCTTCCCGCCGGGCATCCGTTACGCACCAACCTGCTGGAAGACCATGAGGCCATCCGTAACAAGATCAGAGAGGTGACAGACGAACCTTCTTACACCGGATTGAGCCGTCTTGCGCAAATCATTTACTATCACGTAAGATTTGAAGAGCGGACACTTTTCCCGCACGTTGAACAAGTATCCACACCCCGGCAAATGGAAGAGCTCGGCGCGCTTCTTTCGGATGCACATAGCATACCCGAAAACTGGCCCGATGAATTCTGGGTGAAGAAGAAATCGCCAAACGAAGCCGCTCTCCTGTCATAGTTTACCGTGCGCGGTTACCCACTTCGGCGACTTTCCCTATATTTATTATCATGCAGATAGCAGATATACGGGTATTCGCAAAAGGCTTCATCCTTTTTGTTTTATTATTCGCGGCCATGCGGTCGTTTTCTCAAAACGCGGGCGCTTCGCCGTTCAGGTACATCAACACTTCTTTCGAAAATGCATCACAGCTCGACTGGGAAATCGATTCGAATGGCGTGGTGGTCATATCGCTTATCTACGATCATGAGCGTTCGTCCATCAACCGCGCTAATGGCCATTGGTTTTTCCAGGTGCAGGGTGAACCGGGTTCGGAAATTACTCTCGAGCTAAAAAATTTTACGAACTTCTGGAACGGGATGAAAGCATATCCCGTTACGCACAAAACCAAACCGTTGGTATCGGTAGACGGACGAAACTGGTTGCGCGTGCCCGCACAGTTGACGGATGATTACCACCTCCGCTTTACCGTGCAGATGAAAACGGATAAGCTGTACGTCGCCAGCGTAGAGCCGTACCGCATCAGCGACCTGGAAAAACTGAAAAAGGAAATTGCCGGCAAGCCCAACGTGAAGATCACCAACGTAGGAAGAACCGTGGAGGGCCGGCCTCTCGAGGTCATCCGCATTGGCAACCCCGCTGCACCCCACCGCATTTTCCTGAGAGCCAGGGCACACTCATGGGAACCCGGTGGAAACTGGGTGGCGGAGGGCTTGATCCGAAGCCTCCTTGAAAAAGACGGCGCCCGCTATCTGAAAAGGTACTGCGTGTACATCATGCCCATGGCCAATAAAGACGGTGTGGCGCATGGCCGAACAAGATTCAACGCCATGGGTGCAGATCTCAACCGCCAGTGGGATCGCCCTGCAGACTCGACGCTTACTCCTGAAAAATATGCTATGGAATCGTGGCTCACCAGCATGATCAAAAAGGGACAGAAGCCCGACCTGGCCATCGATCTTCACAATGACAACGGCGGCAACCTGCATGTTAACCTTCCAAACGACAACAATCAACAATATACAGCAAACCTGAACCGCTTTGAGCGCCTCCTGCGAAAGCACACCTGGTTTACCGAAGGCGTGTCGCATGTAAAAAACCCCGGCTCATTTGGCGAAGGGCTGGCCCGCCGATTTAATATCGACGCCTGCGTTTTTGAATTCAATTATGAATGGATCGAAGGATTGAAGAAGGCGCCGTATGGCAAAGACTGGCAGTTAATGGGAAAACAGCTAAGGGATGTTTTCTATGATTACTTTGAGAAACAAACTACGTCAAACTAAGCCAACCATGAACATGATCCACCGCTTTTTCGCCTTGCTAAGTGCTTTTTTCTATTTGTCGTGCGGAGATCCGGCTCCAGATAAAGATCAGCATGAGGCCGATATTATTATTTATGGCGGAACCTCGGCGGCAATTATTGCTGCGGTGGAAGCCAGGAAAATGGGCAAGTCGGTGATCGTGGTTTCTCCCGATGTACATCTTGGTGGTTTATCGTCGGGCGGCCTCGGTTACACCGACACCGGTAACAAAGAAGTTATCGGTGGATTGTCCAGAGATTTTTATCACCGGATATTTTTGAAGTACCAGTCGGATCAGGCATGGAAATGGCAGAAGAAAGAAGAATACGGCAACAAGGGCCAGGGTACGCCTGCCATGGACGGTGCAGAACGTACCATGTGGATCTTCGAACCGCATGTTGCAGAGCAGGTATTCGAAGATTATGTGAAGGAAAACGACCTTACTATTTTTCGCGATGAATGGCTCGACCGTAAAGCCGGGGTAACAAAGAATGACAATAAGATTGTTTCGATTAAAACATTAAGCAGCAAGACTTTTAAAGGAAAGATGTTCATCGACGCCACTTATGAAGGCGACCTGATGGCGGTTGCAGGGGTGAGCTACACCGTGGGCCGCGAGGCAAACAGTAAGTACAGCGAACAATGGAACGGCATACAGACCGGCACATTTCAGCATGGCCACCATTTCAGGACGAAAATTTCTCCCTACAAGGTGCCCGGAGATTCCTCAAGCGGGTTGCTGCCGCGAATATCACCCGATGATCCCGGTGTGAAAGGGGAAGGCGACAAAAGACTGCAGGCATATTGCTTCCGCATGTGCCTGTCCAATCACCCCGACAACCGTGTACCCTTTCCGCGGCCCGAAGGGTACGACTCAACACAGTATGAATTACTGGCGAGGGTATTTGCATCCGGCTGGGACGAGTTGTTCGATAAATTTGATGACATTCCTAACAGGAAAACAGACACCAATAATCACGGGCCCTTCAGCACCGATAACATTGGCATGAACTACGATTATCCCGAAGCTTCCTACGAAAGGCGGCGCGAGATCATTAAAGAACATGAAACGTACCAGAAGGGATTGATGTATTTCATGTCTGTCGATCCAAGGATCCCTCCGGCCATACAAAAACAACTCAACACCTGGGGGCTGGCGAAGGATGAGTTCGGCGACAATGGCAACTGGCCGCATCAAATTTATGTTCGCGAGGCCAGGCGCATGGTAAGCGACTACGTAATGACCGAACACGAAACGCTTGGCGAACGCGATGTGCCGAGCCCGGTGGGAATGGGATCGTACACACTGGATTCGCATAATGCCCAACGTTATGTTACAAAAGAAGGGTTTGTGCAGAATGAGGGGGATATTGGCGTACACGCCCCAAAGCCTTACAGCATATCTTACAGGGCACTGGTTCCCAAAGAAGAAGAATGTTCCAACCTCCTTGTGCCTGTTTGCCTCTCCAGTTCGCACATTGCCTACGGGTCGATCAGGATGGAGCCGGTGTTTATGATACTCGGTCAGTCGGTTGCAGCCGCGGCCGCCCTCGCTATCGACGACAATATCAGCGTTCAACAGGTTTCATATGAAAAACTGGGTGAAGCGTTATTGAAGCAGGGGCAGCGGCTGCATTAATGATCACCGTTACCAGTCATACTGGAAAACCTTCATCAAACCAATAGCAGCCGTGGCGGCAATTGCCGCAACGCTCAGCCAGAAGGCAATTTCATATGTGATCGGCGAAGGAAAGTATTTTATTCGCTGGCGGCGAAACTCGATGGCGGCGAACACCACGATGAGCAGCATCGCCGAACCAACAACACCGCCTGACAGTATCATAAACACGGGCAATTTAATAAAAACGAAGGCTATCACCCATATTGCAGGAAATATCCACGACAGGATGGCGATCACTTTTTTCCGTTCGGCGGTATTGTAAAAATTTATCCATCCGAACTGGCCAAAAATATCGGAGAATAATCGCGACCACGCGGCAAGCGTGGCAAACACACTGGAAAACAATACAAAGAACGCACCAAGCAGGTAGGCGGTCCTGATGCCATTGCCAAAGGCTTGTGTGTAGATAACCGCCAGCGTTTCTATAACCTGGTTTCCCTCGGGAACGAGCCCCTGTTTGTGCAATATCGCGGCGCCAAGCAGGTAAAAAGCTGCCGTTACCAGGGTGTAAATGATCATCGCGGCAATGGCATCTACGTACATCACTTTGATCCAGCCCTTTGCCCTTCTTCTCCAGGCTGCATCATCATCATCGCCGCGCCGCCCGGTGAAGGCTGCATAGCCTTTTTCCAGGCACCAGTAATTGTAAGCGATGATTTCGTCGCTGCCCACACCGGTAATGCCAAAGGCGCCAATGGCGATAAATACCAGTGATGCTGGCAAATTGAAAGTCAACCCGCTTAATATATCGGTAATGGATATGCGATATTCGGTAGCATTCACCACCAGCAGCGATGCGAAGGTGAGCATTGTAAAGAAAGCGATCATTACGAGGGAAGACTTTTCTATCATTTTATACCATCCGCCAAAAATGAGGAGGGCAACTACGATTGCGACCGCTACCGCCCACTGCACAACAGAAAAAAACGGGAACAGCATGGTGAGGATGATCGCAGTTCCGCCTAACATCCCTCCCACCTGCACGATCTTCAACAACGTAAGTGCAAATATTGACCAGAGCGCCCATCCTCTTTTTCTGATTTTCGGTCCGGGTAATTTATTGAAGGAAGTCATCGGCGTTTCTGCGCTCAGTATTGCATGTTTCCCAAATTCAAGCTGGATGGCCACTTTCACCAGGCAACTGACGAGGATCACCCAGAATGCCGTAAATCCCGCACGTGCGCCGAGCGTGGTGGTGGCGATGAGTTCTCCCGATCCTACGATGGATGCAGAAAGAATAAACCCGGGACCCAGAAATTTCAGCGATGAAAAAAAGCCGCGCGGCGGTTCTTTTGCTAACGAAGCATTTGCGATGTAGTGGTCAGGAGCATTACCCGTCATTTAAAAATTTTTAGAAATGAATTTAAATTTTTGATAACTTTCATTATGATGAATCGAGGAGAACCAAAACAAATGGATGATGCCATACTGCTTCAACAGATAGCCGGAGGCAGCGAAGAAGCGTTCGGCTGCCTGTTCCGAAGGTACTGGAGATCCGCGTTTTCAGAGGTTTATAAGCGAATTAAAGATCACGATCATTCGAAGGACATCGTACAGGAAATCTTTACGCACGTGTGGGTGAAGAGAGATGTTCATACAATTGAAAATTTTCCGGCTTATTTGAGAGTTTCGATCCGCAACCGGGTCATCAAGTATGCCACGAGGCAAAAACGCCACCATCCGTTTTTCGGCGTTGCCGAGCATATCACCGCAAACAATGCGAGGGCCGATTCAAATCTGCTGTATAAAGAATTATATGCCTCGTATGAGGCCCTGGTGAAAACGCTGCCGAAAAAAAGACAAACCATCTTCCGCCTCCGGTACCAGCAAAACCTGCCTACCCATGAAATTTCATCTTTATTGGGAATAAGCAGGAAAACTGTACAAAACCAGCTCGTTAAAGCGATCGATACGTTGAAAGTTTCGCTTATCCGGATGTTTCTCTTCACTATTATTTTCTTCTTGCGGTAAACTTTTTTAAAAAAATTTTCAGCGCCGGTGGGATTTTACTGATCATCCGGGTCATAGGCTACGTAATTATCATTCATAGATGAACAAACGTTACCTTATCAGCCTGTTGCACAAGTATTTAAAAGGAAATGTTACCGATGAGGAGCGGAAGTTCGTTGAAGACTATTACAACGTATTCAGCGCGGAGAAAGACGTGATCGGGGTCATGAGCGAAGATGAATTGCTTGCCCTGGAAAACGAGATGAACCGGAATATTATCCGTGACGGTTATGAAGACGTGGTGCATCATGCAAAGGTGAAGCGGCTGGCTAATTATCGCAAGCTCGCTGCCGCCGCGGCGGTCGTCGTTTTTATTTCCGCAGCCGCGTTGTATTTTTTCAACAACGGACCTGCAAAGGAAACGGGTACACAACCGCTGGCGGTTCAGGCAAAGTCGAACAGGGTATTTTTTCTGCCTGATGGCAGTTCGGTGATTCTGAGCCCTGGAGGAAAATTGAATTACCCGTCATCCTTTGATGGCATGGACAAACGCGAAGTATATCTTGAAGGAGAGGCTTTTTTTGATATTCAGCACAATGCACGGCGGCCGTTTATCGTGCACACGGGTAAACTTGTTACAACTGTATTGGGAACGGCGTTTAATGTGCGGGCCATGCCCGGCGAAACCGATATTACCGTTACCGTAAAAAGAGGAAAAGTAAAAGTGAGCGACGAGCAAAACACACTTGGAATTATCGAGCCCGATCAGCAAATTACCTTCAATAAAAAAGAGATCACGGCAGCTATAAAAGTGGTTGAAGCGGATAACTATATCGAGTGGAAAGAAGAAAACCTGCTGTTCGACAACCTTACGATCGCAGAGGCTGCAAAGCTGCTTGAAGAGAAATTTAAAACACAGATAGTCATCAACGATCAATCCATTGGCTCGCAACGTTTTTCAGCCAGCTTTCCAAAAGATGAAACCCTTGAAGATGCGATCAAAATTATTTGCATGTTCAATCGCGTAACGTACAGGTTCAGCGACGACGGGACGAAAATCTTTATCGAGAATGAGTAAAAAAGCTACTTCACCAAAATTGACAATATGAAAAAACCGGATAATACTTTCTTAGCATTTTATTGAAACGGAGACGATTAAAAAACCCCTGAATAAATCCAGAGGTTCTTGCCTGTACACCGACGGCAATCGGTGTCAGGCATGTCTTAAATCATTGACGGCATGAGCCGTATTCCTAATAACTTAAAACATTTCAAAATTATGATTCTTTCTTTGAATTCTGAACGTTTTCAGAATGAGCCGGATTCATTAAGAATAATCAATCCGGCAGGAGGCGAAAAGATTAAAAACAAGATCATGCGTATTGGAATAATAACAATTACCATGTTGATAGGGACATCAGCACAATTGTTATTTGCAATGCCTGGCAAGGGCCAGTCGTTGGATAAGGTGGAGATTACGGTAGGTTTCAAAAACGAATCCATCGTCCAGGCTTTTAAAACAATTGAGGCCAAAACTCCTTTTCATTTCATGTACCGCCACGACGAGGTGGATCATATCAAAAATCTGAATTTGCCTAAAAGCAAAAGAAACGTCGCGGAAATCCTCAAATACCTTTTAACCGGCAGTAAACTTACTTTTCAGCAGGTGGATTACCAGGTGCTGATCATGGAAAGCATGAACACGCAGGCATCGGAAGAAATGCCGCTCAATACCATAGTTCGGGAGCTCGTGGCGCAGGTGGTATCTGGCAGGGTGACGAATCCCCGGGGCGAGCCTTTGTCGGGCGTGAGCATAACAATAAAAGGATCTACCGTTGGAACATCCTCCGACGGGAGCGGCAATTATTCCATCAACGTGCAGGCAAATGACGTGCTGGTGTTTTCTTACGTTGGATATCTTTCAAAAGAAGTAACGGTGGGCAGCCAGCAGGTGATCAACGTACAACTGCAGGAGGACGCCAAACAGTTGAGCGACGTGGTGGTAACGGCGCTGGGAATTTCGAGGGAGAAAAAAGCATTGCCGTACGCCGTGACCGTTGTGAACGGCGAAAGCTTTACCAAGGCCAGGGAAGTGAACATAGGAAACGCCTTATCAGGAAAAATTGCCGGTGTGAATGCTACAAGAACCGCTACAGGACCTGGTGGCTCGAGCAGGGTGATCATAAGAGGAAACGGATCGCTCGGTGGCAACAATCAACCCCTATACGTGATCAACGGCGTGCCTATCGACAATACGAATTTCGGTTCGGCCGGGCAGTGGGGCGGATTTGACGCGGGAGACGGCCTGAGCAGCATTGATCCCGATAACATCGAAACCATTACCGTTTTGAAGGGAGGTACCGCGGCCGCCCTGTATGGTTCGCGCGCGGCCAACGGTGTAATTCTTATCACCACAAAAACCGGGAAGAACCAGCAGGGTATTGGCGTTGAATACAATACTACCTACACAGTTGAGGCGCCTTCGTCTTTTTCGGACTACCAGTACGAATACGGCTCGGGAAATCATGGACAGAAGCCCGCTAACATTTCCGAGGCCATCGAAAACGGCACTGTGTCGTGGGGTGGTAAGCTGGACGGCTCAATGGTGATGCAACCCGATAGTGTGGAGCGCCCGTATGTTGCGCAGAAAAATAACATCAAGAATTTTTACAACACCGGTAATTCGTTTTCTAATTCAATAGCGCTCACCGGCGGCAATGAGGTTGCGCGGTTCAGATTTTCGGCTTCTAACCTCGATAATAATTCCGTTATTCCCAACACCTCGCTGAACCGCAAAGTGTTCAGTTTGGATGTGTCCGGAAATTTAATGAAGAAGGTGGAGTTTAAGGCAAATGTCCAATACAATATCGAGCAGGGCTATAACCGGCCCTACGTGTCTGACCAGCCTTACAACGTCAACAGCGCCCCGCAGTTGATGGCGACCAACCTCGACATACGCATACTCGAACCGGGATTCAACGAGGAGGGATATGAGGCCCTGTGGCACAAAGGCGACGCGAATAACCCGTATTTCATTGTAGAGAAAGTGAAGAACCATGATAAACGCAACCGTTTAATGGGCTCTTTCAGCGCGCAGTACAACATCGATGATCATTTTTATATGAGAGGCAGGTTCGGCATCGATTATTACAACGTTGTTTCCGAAGCCATCATACCTACCGGCATTCAATACTGGACGCCAAGCATGACCTCGAGTAAATTGGTAACGTATGAAACGAACGTGGAAGGAATTATCGGATATAAAAATAATTTCGGCGACATCTCTGTAAACGCCCTTGCAGGTGGCAACCAGATGCACCATGTAATTGACGGCATCAACCTTTCGAGCGGTAAATTCAATGTGCCTTTTCAGTATTTTATCACGAACGGAACGGGCCAGACATTCAGTTTAAACTATCGCGAAAATGCAATCAATTCTCTTTTCGCTTCTGCAGATGTAGGGTACAAAAATTTCCTGTTTCTATCATTAACCGGAAGAAACGACTGGTTCTCTACGCTTCCGGTGCAAAGCAACAATATTTTCTATCCCTCTGCAGGTTTGAGCTTTGTATTTTCGGAAGCCTGGAACAATCGGCCGTCCTGGCTCAACCTTGGAAAGATACGCGCTTCATGGGCGCAGGTTGGCGGCGGAGCACCTGATCCCTATGGGTTGAACCTTGTGTACGTGGCGCAGCCCGTGCAGGCGCTCGACCAGCCGCTGATGGGAATTAATGGCAACTCGATTCCAAATAACACCATCAAGCCCTATACTTCCACCACCACCGAATTGGGATTGGAATTGAGGACGCTGAACAACCGCCTGGGACTGGATCTTGCTGTGTATGAAAGACGAACCACCAACGACATTGTAAACGCATCGGTTTCCAGTACCACCGGTTACTCGAACGTGTTATTGAATGTGGGTGAAATGAGAAACCGGGGAATTGAACTGTTGCTTACCGGGACGCCGGTGCAAACTGCCAGCGGTTTTAACTGGGATGCAAGTTTCAACATGGCCTACAATGTGAATACCGTTGTGAGAATTGCCGAAGGCTTAACGAGCCTGCTGCTGCCGGAGGGACAGGTACGCACAAAGAATGCTTTTATTTATCACTTTGAAGGAATGCCCTTCGGCCAGATTGCAGGGTACAGGATACTGACCGATGCAAAAGGCAACAAGGTTTACGACAAAGCTTCGGGGCTGCCCGTGAAAAGTGAATTCATGTCGCTCGGAAACGGCACGCCGCCGCTAACCCTTGGCCTCACCAACACGTTCAACTATAAGAGGCTTTCGTTCAGTTTTTTACTTGACGGAAAGTTTGGCGGCAAACTGTATTCGGCCACCAACGCTTATGCCGCACAATGGGGATTGTCTAAAAAGACGGTAGAAAATAGCATTCGTGAAAAAGGCATTGCTCTTACCGGTGTAGATACGGACGGCAATCCTTACAGCGCAACAATACCGGCGCAAACGTATTTCCAGTACACAGCTTTGAACATCACCGACGACTTTGTGTACGATGCGAGTTTCATCAAACTTCGTCAACTGGTATTAGGTTACACGTTGCCTAACTCGTTAATCGCAAAAACTCCTTTCAAGGCAGCAAGCATTTCGCTGGTGGCCAGGAACCTGCTTTTGCTATATAGTGAAATTCCCAACATAGATCCCGAGTCGACGTACAATAATTCGAACGCACAGGGGCTGGAAATGTATGGAGTTCCTTCCACGCGCAGCTATGGAATCAACCTCATGTTTAGGTTGTAAGAAAGAGAACTCTTCATTATGAATGAAAATTAATCGTAACAAAATGAAACAGTTTATAAATAGATATTTGATCGATATAAAATTGTGCATCACACTAGCACTGCTCACGCTGTCATCATGCGATAAAGGATTCGAGGAAATGAACAAGAATCCAAATGCGTATAATGAGCCGGTAATTGCAAACATGTTTTCGCTAAGTGTTGTAAACATCGCCGGAACGGGTGACGACAGGGATCATGGCAACGGATCATATGCCAGTGGCATCATGCAATATTTCGCAAGCCTCGACACGCACCTCAAAGGCGAGAAATATCTTTATGACCAGGGTTACAATGACGTATTTTTTGAATCGGGTTATCACAGCCACCTGAAAGAAATTCAACAGATTATTGCGCTGATTAAAGATGACGCCGAGCAGTCGAATACTTACGCGATGGCCAGAATTTTACGCGTGTATGCCTTTCAGCAGATTACCGATTTGTACGGCGATGTTCCTTACTTCGAAGCAGAGAAAGGATTTACTGACGGAATACTTCGCCCCACGTATGATCGCCAGGCCGAAATTTACGCAGATCTTTTAAAAGAGCTGGACGAATCTGCACAACTGCTCGACCCTGCAAAACCAAATATTGGCGCAGCCGATTTAATATACGGCGGAGATATTGCCCGGTGGAAACGTTTTGCCTACTCGCTGATGTTGCGTGCGGCAATGCGCCTGACAAACGCCGATGCGGGCATGGCAGAAACATATGTAAAGGAAGCGATTGCGGGTGGCGTAATGCAAAGCAACACCGACATTGCACTGCTGAAGCATACCAATGTTACCGGGTTGAACTGGAACTGGGACTCGTACTACCAGCACAATGAAGAGTTGCCCGCCGATGTAAAGGGCCACGGAAGCAGCAAGCTGTGCGCTACATTTATTGACTTTCTGAAAAACACCAACGATCCGCGGTTGCCTTTCTTCGCGACGTTGTGGGAAGGAAACGTCGACCCCTCGAAGCTCGCGGAAAATTCTGCGCCTGAAAAACAAAAAGGATTGCCGAACGGGTATGACTTCACTTCTATCAAAGACTTAATTCCAAACTGGAACGATAACATGTACGAGGAATACTCGGAAATCAATCTTAGTACAATTGCCAGCATGTCGGCACCTTCGATATTTCAAAGCTATGCAGAAGTGGAACTGCTGCTTGCCGAAGCGTCGATACGGGGCTGGAACAATGCTGATGCCGCTGAGCATTACAATAACGCTGTTGCTGCAGCCATGGAAATGGTAACGGTGTTTCCGGGTAATTTCAACATTGCTCCATCGGCAATTTCCCAATACCTGGCAGATCATCCATTTGCCGCCGGCGACCAGGCAATGCAGATGGAACAGATCGGTGAACAATATTGGGTGGTGCATTTCTTTGTTGACAATATTGAGGCGTTTGCCAATTGGAGAAGAACCGGCTATCCCGTTCTTCAGCCTGTTAATTACCCCGGTAACCAAACGGGCGGCGTCATACCGCGGAGATTGCTTTACCCGCAATCGGAAAGGGTGCATAATACTGGTAACTACGATGCAGCGGTGCAGGCACAAGGCGGCGATCTTTATACAACTCCGGTTTGGTGGGATAAGTAATTTGTGATAATATCATTCCATGAGACATACATCTCATCAAACCGTAAAACAACTAAACGGATGAAGCGTAGAAACTTTTCCAAGAATCTATTGACGGGTGCGTTCTTTCCTTCCGCTTACGCGTCGATGGCCGCAGGGGCACCGGGAACAGGCAGTCACACAAACATTCACCAGCCAGATCCTGAGCAGGATGTTTTCATCGAAAGGCCCGCACAGGGAACACCTCACAAGGGCAAGGTGCTGGCCGTTATTCAACCGCATTCTGACGACATCGCCTATTTTGCGGCGGGCACCGTGGCCAAGCTCATTCATGAGGGCTACACCGGCTACCTCATCAGGATGACGAACGATGATGCAGCAGGCGGTGGCGATACAATGGGCGAAAGAGTGTTCAAGAATGAACAGGATAACGAAGCGGTGGCAAAGGCGCTCGGCCTGAAGAAAACGTACAGCCTAAACTACCGCAATCACCGGATGGATGAATACAACATCCAGGAGATCAAGGGGCGGCTCATATTTTTATTCAGGCTGCTGAAAGTGGACACATTGGTTTGTTACGATCCATGGGGTCATTATGAAGAAAATCCCGACCATTATGTTACGGCAAAAGCAGTTGAAGCGGCACGTTGGATGAGCGGCATGCGCACGGATTATCCCGAACAACTTGAAGTGGTGAATCCGCACGCTGTGCAGGAGATGTATTACTTTGCACGGGGTCCGCAACTGGTGAACCGCATTGTTGATACCAGCAAGTTCATCGACAAGAAGATTGAATGTAACCTTGTGTGCAAGAACCAGGGTGCCGGCGGCGATTCAGGGGCGCAATTAAGAAAGTCGCTTGCTGAAAGCGGCAAAAAACTGCCGATTCTTGGCAACGACGACCACACCGCCAATATTAACTACATCAGGGAATTTGTGCTGGACATGGGTTCTGAAACCCTGCGCGGTGTTCCTTCCGATAAAAAGGTGGGCGAGAAATATGGGCTGCAATACGCGGAACGCTTTCACTACATTGGACCGGCAACCTCCAAAATGGAAGAATACATTTCGAAAAATTCCGTTGCCAGGTAACAGAAAAAAATAAACATTAAATAGATGAAAAGAAGAAATCTTATTAAAGGTCTTACTCTTCTGCCACTGGCCGGCGGTGTTGCCAGGAGCGGACTTGCTGCAAGTGCAGATAATCCGCTCGCGGGCCGCAACCTGCTGCAGGAACTCGGCGTCCGCACTTTTATTAACGCGCGCGGCACCATCACCGCAATGAGCGGTTCGCTCATGCACGACTACGTGCTGGACGCCATCAGGAACAGCTCACAGGACTTTTGCATGATAGATGACTTACAGGACAAGGTGGGCGAAAGGATAGCGAAAATGGCTCACTCCGAAGCGGCCGTGGTTACCTCAGGCGCCTTCTCTGCACTGATGCTGGGTATGGCGGGAATACTTACGGGCATGGATCCCAGGAAGGTGAAGATGCTTCCACACCTCGACGGCAGCGGCATGAAATCGGAAGTGATTATTCAAAAGGGCCACCGCATTGGCTATAACCAGGCTTTCACCAACTGCGGAATGAAAGTGGTTGAAGTAGAAACGGCTGCTGACGTAGATAGTGCCGTGAATGAAAATACTGCCTCGATGCATTTTCTGAACTGCAACACTGCGCAGGGACAGATAAAACATGAGGAGTGGCTGGGGCTGGCGAAAAAACACAACCTTCCCACTTCTATAGATATCGCGGCCGATGTACCCCCCGTATCAAATCTGTGGAAGTTTAATGATATGGGATTTGATTTTGTTGCCATCTCGGGCGGCAAGGCCATCCGCGGGCCGCAGAGCGCCGGAATTTTAATGGGTAAAAAGGCAATTATAGATGCGGCGCGATTGAGCGCCTTTCCCAGGGCCACCACCATTGGCCGCGGCATGAAGGTTAATAAAGAAGAGATATTGGGTATGTATGTTGCCCTTGAAAAATATGTTAACCAGGATCACGACAAAGAATGGAAATCGTGGGAAGAAAGAGTGGCCACTATCGAAAAAGCCGCGAAGACGGTGAACAGTGTGACCACAAAGGTTTACGTGCCCGAAATTGCCAACCACACGCCCACGCTCGACATTTCGTGGGACACGAACGTGATAAAAATTTCCGGCGACGATCTGCTAAAACGATTGAGTGAGGGTCAACCGTCTATCATTGCGTATGGCGGTCGCAGCAATTCGATCACGGTTTCTCCGTGGATGATGAAAGAAAACCAGGTAAAGATCGTTGCGAGGCGGATAAAAGAAGAATTGCAGAACGCTTCTTAATTATTTTTTCTTTTTCGGCAGCTTTTTTCTTACCAGCTCATATGAGCGGAGTATCCATTCCCTGACGAGCCGGTCGGGCAGCGTATTGTCCATCAGCACCGTGTTCCAGTGTTGTTTGTTCATGTGATAGCCCGGTTGTACGGCCGTATATCTTTCCCTGAGCTCGACCGCGAGTTCAGGGTCGCACTTGAGATTGATGCTCTCAAACATTTCGAGGCCCGTCAGCGCAAACAGTTTACCGTTCACTTTGTACACCAGCGTGTTTGGCCCGAAGGGAAATTCTTCGGTCACCCCGTCGAGGGAAAGACAAATGTCCCGAAACATTTCAATGTCCATTCGGCTAAGTTACAGCCTGCTTGTTTTGTTTCAGCAAAACCTTCTGATCTCATATTCCTGTTTTCTGTTCAGGATTGTTAAGTTATATTTATAGGGTGAAGTACATTTACTTTATCTGCATGATATTGTTCCCCGCCTCACTCTTTGCCCAGGATGGCAAGTTGCGCGTTATTGTATTTGGCGCTCACCCCGACGATTGCGACATGGATGTTGGCGGCACGGCCATACTGTTTTCAAAAATGGGCCATGCGGTAAAGTTTGTTGCCGTAACGAATGGTGATGCAGGGCATCAAACGATGAAGGGAAAAGAACTCGCCAAAAGAAGACTGCTCGAAGCGAAAGAAGCCGGTAAGCGCTTTGGTGTATCCTACGACGTTCTCGACAATCACGATGGTCAACTGGTTCCGTCGCTCGACGTTCGCTTGCAGATCATCGGCAAGATAAGAGAATGGAACGCCGATATCGTAATTGCGCCACGCCCCAACGACTACCATCCCGACCACCGCTACACCGGTGTACTGGTGCAGGATGCGGCGTACATGGTGGCTGTTCCCAACGTTCTTCCAAAAATACCTGCACTGAAGAAGAACCCGGTTTTTCTTTATTCGCAGGACAGGTTCCAAAAACCTAATCCGTTTGAAGCACACATTGCAATTGACATTACCGACGTCTATGATCAAAAAGTTCACGCGCTTGCTGCCCACGTTTCGCAGGTGTATGAATGGTTGCCCTGGGTAGGCCACTACGCCGGCCAGGTTCCCGCCGACACATCGGCAAGAGAAAAATGGCTGCATGATTTTTCCCGCGTAAAAATCACTTCTTCCGTAAGGCAGGCGCTCGAAAAATGGTACGGCAAGGCGCATGCAGATGCCGTGGAATATGCGGAAGCATTCGAAATATGCGAGTATGGTGCGCAGCCGGATGATGAACAGAAGAAGAGACTATTCCCGATGTTACAGATGAAATAGCGCGGTAAATAGGGGATGAGCGACTTTATTTTCGATAAAGTTTTTTAACTTAATAGTCTCTCTAAATACGGCTCCATGAAAGATGAAAGCAACCAACCCGACTCGCCTGCCGACAGTTCACAGCAAGATCCGGTAACTCATCATCCTCCAAAAATCTCAGCGATGGACCGGCGCAAATTCGTCGGTCTTACGGCTACCGCCGCCCTGTCGTTCACCATTGTTCCGCGCCACGTTCTCGGTGGTAAAAATTACATTGCTCCCAGCGACAAGCTAACCGTCGCTTATATCGGTACAGGTACCGAGGGCACGAGGGGGCTGCTCGACATGCTCATGATTCCTGAAATTCAGCTTGTGTCTGTTTGCGATCCCAACAAAGAAGCGATCGGCTATCGCGACTGGGGAACGGACTACCTGAAAAATGACATTCGTAAAGTGATCAATAATCCCGGGTGGAACCCCGGTGGCGACAATGTTATTCCCGGTGGAAGAGACAACGCAAAATCAATTGTTGAAAGCTTTTATGCCAACGTGCGCCAGCAGCCGAAATACAAAGGTTGCAGCGCTTATGCCGACGCCCGCGAACTGCTGGATAAAGAAAAAGATGTTGATGCAGTGAAGATAATGACACCCGACCACCTGCATGGCGTGCTGGCCATTGCCGCAATTAAAAAGGGCAAGCATGTGCTGATGCACAAGCCGCTCTCGAACCGGCTGGCGGAAGGGAAAAAAGTGATCGGGCACGCGAAAAGCAGCAACGTTATCACTCACCTCGTTCCATGGGATTCTAATGGTTCGATGGAGAAGGTAATGGAATGGATCAATTCTGGCGCCATCGGCACATTGAAGGAAGTGCACAACTGGACCAACAGACCCGTGTGGCCGCAGTACGCCGAGCTTCCAAAGGAGAAACCGCCCGTTCCCAAAGGATTTAATTGGGACCTGTGGCTCGGTCCCGAGGCAGAGCGGCCCTATCATCCGAGCTATACGCACATGCTGTTCAGGGGCTGGTACGATTTCGGCGGCGGTTCAATGGCCGACATGGGTCATTACAGCTTGTGGACGGTTTTCAATGCTTTGAAACTCACTTCGCCAACTGTGGTTGAGCCTTGCCGCAGCCATGTTTGCGATTTTCATGGACAGGTACCCTATCAAATTAAAAATGACTTTTCGTTCCCGATGGCGTGCATGGTTACCTTCAGGTATCCGGCAAATGGCAACCGGCCGCCTGTTGACCTGTGTTGGTACGACGGAGGAATGAGGCCCGCCACTCCGGTTGAGTTGGCAAAAGACAATAAAGAATTACCCGCAGAGGGAATGATGTTTATCGGCGACAAAGGAAAAATTTTGGCGGGATTCAGGGTGGAGGATCCGGAAATACTGGGCAAACCCGAGAGCAAGCAAACCACGAAAGAAATAGACAATGAAATTTTTGCAAAGTACCATCTTGACCTCTTTGTGAAAGCCTGCCAATCCGGTAAGCAATATCCGGGTACGTTTGCTGAGTCCGAGTATCTAACAGAAGCAGTGAATCTTTATGCCGTTGCGCTGAGAACAAATCACAACTTGCATTTCGACGCTGCAAAACAGGTCACGAATCTGCCTGAAGCGAATAAATATTTGTCTCGCGAATACAGACCCGGTTGGAACCCGGATACCATTTAATACATCAAAAACTACTGTCATGCACAATATAAATCGTCGTCGCTTTCTTCATCAATCTACATTAGCCGCAGGCGCGGCTTTCGCTTTTTCGCAGTTGCCGCAAAATTTATTTGCCGGCTCACCGGCAGCCAATGTGCGGCTCGGATTTCAAACATGGACCGTACGGGAAATGCTTTCGAAAGATTTTGCGGGTACGCTGAAGAAAGTGGCAAAGCAAGGATATAAATTGGTGGAGATGTGTTCGCCGAAAGGATATGTGAACGCAGGTTTCGGCGCGCTGGTGAACATGGATCCGGGGGAGATGAAGAAGATCATCAATGATGCAGGTTTGCAATGCCCGACTTGCCATTTCGGACTTACCGAGTTAACCGACAACCTCGACGACCGTATTGAATTTGCAAAGGGGCTCGGCCTCAGCGCAATGATCTGTTCTTCGTTCGGTTTGCCGAAAACAGCCACGCTGAGCGATTACCAGGCAGCGGCAGAAAAGCTTAATAAAGCAGGTGAAAAGATTAAGCAGGCGGGTATGCAAACGGGATTTCACAATCACTCCATAGAATTTGCAAAGCTCGACGGCCAATTGATTTATGAAGCATTGATGGAGCGCTTCGACGGCGATCTTGTAAAAATGCAGTTTCAAACAGAAGTCATCAACCTTGGCTACAAAGCGGCCGACTACTTCAAAAAATATCCCGGCCGTTTTATTTCGGCACATCTTTCCGATTGGACAGCCGACAAAAAAGAAGTGCCGGTTGGCAAGGGTGTAATTGACTGGAAAGAATTTTTTGCAGCTGCAAAAGTCGGCGGCGTCAAATATTTTTATGTGGAGATGAGCCCCGAAACCTTCAAAGACAGTGCGGCATATGTTCGCCGGGTGTAACCTTCGTATTTATTTGTATTCAATTAATTATTTCATCGCTCTCAGCAATCCTTTTGCATAACCGATGGTTTCGGCCACTTCCGGAACGGGATCATCGGCCGACTCCTCGTATTCTACACTGATCAGGTGAGTGTATTTGACTTTGACAATTGATTTCATGATGGCGTTCAGGTCGAGCACGCCACGACCACCGGGCACAGTGTGGCCATTGGGTTCTGTACTGCTGATATCTTTCAGGTGGAGATCATAAAGGCGCGACTTGCATTTGACGATAGCTTCTGCAGGGTCAACTTTTGCACGGGCAGTGTGGCCAACATCTATACACAATCCAATTCTTTCATCATAATTTTTCACCGCATCCCATACGTCGTAAGGGGATGGAAAACGCTTGTCTTCGGGCCCGTGATTGTGGATGGCAATGCGAATATCAAATTCCTTTACCATTTTATCCAGAATGGGCATGGATGCAGGGTCGGGGCTGCAAACGATGTCGTACAAGCCGCAGTCGCGCGCATACTCGAATGCATTGCGGATATTGGCCTCATCGTTCTGCATGGTTACATTGCCGCAACTGATGGGCGTGATGCCGGCATCTTTGAATTTTTTTACGACCGCCTTTCGTTCTTCCGTTGTGCTGTTGAGTGAAAGATGGAAATCTTTTATAGAAATATATTTGAGGTCGAGTCGTTGCAGCGCCTTGATGGTGTCATCCACACTGAATTTTCTGAAGGTGTAGGAGGCTATGCCTGGCTTCAACCCTCTCCATGGATCTTTGTCGGGCGGCATGGCATCGTAATTCGCTTCGGCGGGAATCGATACAAACGGTGCACCGATGGCAGCAAGCATTCCGTTCTTTATCAGTCTTCTTCGTGTAAATGAACTTTTCATATAGGGAAGTTAGGGAATAATTCCTTCAATATTTTACGCCGGCTTGGAGGGCATTGTTGCCTTTATGAAAACGAAAAGCCATGAACACCATCACCAATATTTTGGCTGCGCTCGTCGTTTCGGGAACGGTTACGTACGATGCGCCAACACGTAAAAACAAGGATGCTTTGAGAGGGGCATGGGAAACGCGGGTTGCGGAAGGCAAAGAAGTGATGGTAATGCAGGATGATTATTGCCCTTAAGCGGGCAAAGTAATGACGAACCTGGCGCCGGCATTTTCTTCTCCGTAGGCAGCCAAAAGGCCCTTATGTTTTTCCACGATGCTCTTGCATACTGACAGGCCGATGCCTGTTCCTTCATATTTATCCTTTGGATGCAACCTGATAAATGTCTTAAAAATGTTTTCCGCATGCTGTTGTGAAAAACCGATGCCGTTGTCGCTGACAACAATTGTTACAAACCGCTGCCCGGTGCTGTCGGCAATGCTGCTGCTGGTTACTTCGATTTCCGGCTTAATGTCCGGTCTGGTGAATTTCAGTGAATTGTTGATGAGATTGTAAAATAGCTGGTACAGCAGGAAGGGCGCGGCCCTGATTACAGGGAGGTCGGCATACCTGATAGCGGCTTCTTTTTCTGCGATGATCAATTCAAGGTCGTTCTCGATGGTTTTAACGATGGCATTCAGGTTCACGTCTTCCATGATCAATTCCTGCGATTTTACGGAAGAATAAGCGAGTATGCCTTCGACCATGGCGGTGAGCCTGGATGCAGCTTTTTCGATCCTTTCGATGATATCTTTATAGTTTGCCGGCAGCGCTTGTTGACTATCCGACGTCAGCATGTTGGTAAATATCCGGATTTTCCGCAACGGCTCTTTCATGTCGTGGCTGGCCACGTGCGCAAACTGCTCCAGGTCCTCGTTTGATTTCTCGAGCTGGGCCTTTTTCTCATTCAGTTCCAGTATATTCTTTTTTTGTTCATTGATGTCGCGAACAAAAGCGATGAACGCTATCTGGCCGTTTTGCCGGGTGGTGGAAATGGTGAGTGCGATATAAAATTCGACTCCGTTTTTTCGCAGGGCGGTGATCTCGACCGTTCTGTTCATCATGCGGATTTCGCCGGTGGAGAGGTAGCGTTTCATGCCGTTGTCGTGCGCCTGCCTGTATCTTTCGGGAATGATGAGGTTGGTGAGCGTTTTCCCGAGCACTTCTGTGGCGAGCCAGCCGAATATAGTTTCTGCCATGGGGTTCCAATAGGTAACGGTGCTTTCCATATCTATGACGATGATTGCATCGGGAGCGCGCTGGAGCAGTTGTTGCAGGTTGGCTTCTCTTTCGGTGAGTGCTTTGTTGATGGAGAGGAGCTTTGCTTCATTGTTGATACGGGTTGTTACGTCGCGAAATATGCCGCGGGTATACACCGGCGTTTCTTGTTCGCTTTTTGCCGATACGAATCCTTCGATCCACACGGTGTTGCCGGTTTTTGTGCGGCATTGCACGGTAATTTCGTTTTGGGAGCTGCCTTTGAGTATCTCTTCCCTGTATTTTTTGAACCGGTCACGGTCGCTTTCCATGATGAAGTTGTAAACGGAGGCGCCGTGCGCCTCTTCCTTCGTGTAGCCGAGTAATCGTTTCCAGGCGTTGTTGATATAAATGAGTTGCCCGTCTGGCGCGGCAATGTGTATCAGGTCGTGTGCATTGTCGAAGAGGTCCTTATAGGTGTCGAGACTTTCAAAGATGTATTGGTGCAGGTTATTCAAGCTATCTCAGGTTCGTGCGTTCTTGCAAATATGATTCAAGTGGATATTGCCTGCGAAAATAGCGAATCAGCGGCATACGCATTTACCTATGGACCGGGTTTGTATGTGTTTACAGTTGTTAAGGATTACCTGGTAACTATCCCTTTTTAAATCCTATTCGCTCGCGATTTTCCCATTTGCGTTGAGCGGCCTTTTCGTCGAGGAGGTTTTCGAGTGCCTGGTAAATTTCGCCAAGATGTATATCATGAGAGCCTACCCGTTCTTTCAGTTGCTCCAACTGAAACTTTACTTCTGACTGATCCAGCAAGATGCGCCGCATTTCGACGAATGCGCGCATAATGGCAATATTCATTTGAACAGCGCGGTCAGAATGCAGCACTGAACTGAGCATGGCGACGCCTTGTTCGGTAAAGGCATACGGGAGTGTTCTGAGGCCGCCATGTCCACTTGAGGTCACAATTTGTGACCTCAAGTTTTGGCGCGACAATATTTGTTGTTGCAACGAATCCCATTCCTGCCGGGTAAGCTGGAACATAAAGTCTTCCGGAAACCTGGCGGCGTTTCTTTTAACTGCCTGGTTCAGGACTTTGGTTTCACTGCGTACAATTCTGCGAGGTCGCGGTCAAGCATTACGCGATGGCCTCTTATTTCATAAATTCTGTTTTGAATACTTTGTATGATTTGCATGGTTTCAGAGTTTTTTTGTGGCGCGCGAAGCTACTCTGAATTTGTGAAAACACGATTTGGCTATGGTGAATTTTTTTCTGCTTAACAAATGTTACGCCGGTAACTTTAATATCCATTGTTTGTATTCTTCAGGCATGCAATGACCGCATGGCCGGTACCCATGGGCCAATGCTTCCGCTGCGTCCGAAAAGAAAATGCGGTTTTCCACTTTCATCTTTTTACCCGATGAACAACTCAGCCGGCCATAGATCTTGCTTTTTTTATATCCGGCTAGCGTTATCGAACCG
>CBIGXK010000003.1:0-33694 GCA_966193805.1 uncultured bacterium
TTTTCAGCCCCATCCGGATAAATCGGACAAAAGCTTTTTCGACAAGGTGAGAGAGATGTTTACTTAAATCCGCGCTTCCTTCTTTTTTTCGCGTATATCTTTTTAGCTTTTTCGATCATCGGAATAAATTCGCTCTGAACAGGGTCGAGGCGGTCGTACGACTTGCTGGCCGCTATCATGGTTTCATTCCAGGTCAGTTGCTTTGCGTATTGCGACTCCTTCAGCAGCGTGCCGAACATTGCCACAGACGCTGCAAAACGATAACACTGCGGCAGGTCGTGGTATTCAGCATAATTATAAGGAACACGGAAAGTGTATGATTTCTTTATCGTGTCTCCGGGGTCCCGGTAAACAACGCGCACGTCTGCAATTGCCAATGTGGCCGGCGGAACGATATCAGGGAATCCGAATCCGCTGGCGATCCTCATCCCGGGCTTGATTTCAAGCAGCACCATCAGCGAATGTCCCGACCCAACTTCCCCTCCTTCCACTTCTACAATGGAATCCGATAACGCCTTCAATTTATTATCGTAACCCATCAAACGGTATTCTTTTACGTACTCGTCGTTAAAGTTTATGCTCATAGACGCATCATCAGCCACGGCATACAGCGTTTGCGTAAGCTCCTTCACCAGTACCTTTTCTGCCTCGGCCTCATTGTCGAGGTAAGCAAAATTTCCGTTTCCTTTTTTTGCAAGCACCTCCAGTTTCGAATCTTTGTAATTACCCATGCCCACACCAAGACAAGTGAGATAAATTCCCGATTGCTTATGCCGTGTGATCAGTTGCTCAAGCTCCTCTTCACTGTTCACTCCCACATTGAAATCGCCATCCGTCGCAAGAATGACCCTGTTGTTGCCGCCATGAATGAATTGGCTCTTTGCAAGCCGGTAAGCCGACAAGATGCCCGATTGCCCGGGCGTTGATCCCGCCGGGTAAAGCTCTTCAATGGCCTTGCGTATTTTTTCCTTTTCCTTCCCCGAAGTGGGTGTGAGCCACACGCCAACGGCGCTTCCGTAAACAACAATGGAGATGGTGTCTTTTTCGCGCAGGTTATCCACCAGGAGCTTAAACGCCGATTTCAACAAAGGCAGTTTGTTCGGCATATCCATGGATCCGCTTACATCAATCAAGAACACAAGATTGCTTGGGGGGATTTTTTCGGGATCGATCTTCTTTGCACAAAGTTGCAGGAACAGCAACTGGCTCGACGAATTCCACGGACAATCGCTTACCCTCGATGTAAACGCAAACAGGTCGCCGTTTTTCGGGGGCAAATAATCAAAGTTGAAATAGTTCATCAACTCCTCTATTCTCACTGCATCTGACGGCACGCGCGTGCCCATATTCAGGAAACGCCGGATATTGCTGTATGATGCTTTATCGATGCGTATCGGCAAACTGGTTTCGGGATATTTCTTCGTCTCTACAAATTCATTCTCCACCAGTGTACTGTAAGTTTCGCCGGTATTTATCCAGTTGGCCCTGTCCTGCAATTGCAGATCCTTTGTAAACGACAGCAACCTGTTCTTCTGAACGTTCGCAATGTTGTCGAGCAGCTTCAGTTGTATGCGCTGGTACTCGTTGGCATTCACCCCAACGGTTGCCGTTTGATATCCGTCGAGGGATATGGTAAGCGAATCGAATTGCTGGTCGGTGATGATGCCAAACGCACCGCCGCTTCCCGAATGATAGAGGTATCCTGTCGATTGAAGGATGATCTTAGCATTGCTCAATGGATTGTCATTCTCATCTTTCACCTCACCTCTTAAATAGAGCTGGGCGGATGCAGCGTTGGTAAGGAACAGTAAGAATAATATAAGTACCCGCTTATTCAACTACTTTATAAATTTCGGGAATGTTTCTCCCTAACCCGTCGTAGTCCAATCCGTATCCCACCACAAATTTGTCTGGAATTTCAAAGCCGAGATAATCAATGGATACTGGAAACTTCGTGACTTCAGATTTATGAAGCAGCGCCACTATCTTCAAAGAGGCGGGTTGCTGGTGATGCAGTTGCGGCAAAAATTCATTCAGTGTTTTTCCGGTGTCAACAATGTCTTCAATAATGATCACGTCGCGCCCAAAAATTTCTGCATCGAGGCCGATAGCAGTAACTACGTGGCCCGTTGATTTGGATCCTTTATACGAGGCAAGCTTGATGAAGCATATTTCGGCTTCGATGTGCAGTTTTTTAAAGAGGTCGGAAGCAAAGATGAATGAACCGTTAAGAATGGCGATGAAAAGTGGCCGTTTACCTTCATACTCACTGTTGATCTGTTCGGCGATAAAGCTTACACGCGTTTGTATTTCTTCCTGCGTCAGATAAGGATCGAACAATTTGTCGTGTAGCCGTATGTAGCCCATGACTATAGTTTTGGTCGTGATGGAGGCGTCGACTGAAGGTAAAGCTTTTCTCCTGCAGCGGGCTGCGTTGTCTTTTGAAGGTTATTGTATTCGAGCAGGTTGTCGAGCCGTATTGCCTCGGCCTGGCAGATGTCGTACAACGTTTCACCGTTCGATACAATGTGTATTTCGTTGCTGCCTGTTTTGCGTTTTCTCTGCAAGAAAATTAACTGGTCCTTCAACAGCACCTCATCGCTATGCATGTCGTTGAATTCAAGAAGACGGCTGAGCGATATTTCATACTGCTGCGCGATAGCGAGCATAAGCGTGCCCCGTTTTGCAAAGATGGCGCGTGTGTTGTTGATCGTGAATTCACCCATTGGATAATTCACGGTTGGAGGCGGACCAAGTTCCTGCGCCGGCTCAACATATTTAATGTACGAAGCGATATTGGATCGTTCATCCGAAGGCACGGTTGCAATAATTTCATCTGCAGGCGACATTTTACCCATGGCAATCAGTGAATACTGTTGCAGGTTATATTTTTCAATAAGTTTGATGATGATGCCTGCATATTTCGGATTGGTGGCGTAGCCCGCTTTTTTGAGCCCTTTGGCCCATCCCTCGTAATCAGTAGGGTCGAGCCTGAATAGGGAAGCATACCGCTCGCTTCCCTTGAGGAAGTCGGAATGGTCGCGGTATGAATCGGCGGCGAAGGCATAGCTGCGAAAACATTCTCCGCGTGCGTCATCGTCGTGGTATACCTTTCTGCCGGTCCAGTAAGCTTTGCACTTAATGCCGAAATGGTTATGGGATTTGAGCACCAGTTCGCTTTTACCTGCGTAAGTTTCATGGATGCCCTGGGCGATGGTGATGGAAGCCGGAACGCCGGTGCGTTTCATTTCTTCCATTGCCAACTGCTTGTAGGTGTTGATGTACTCAACAATATCGGCAACCGGCTGCGCACCCGCGGCAACACTAAGCATCATAAAAAATATCACTGCAAAAGTTCTCATCAAAAACCTATTTTTTATTTTTTCCTGATTAGCAAAAGTCCGTCCCTCATGGGGATCATCACCTGTTCCACGCGTTCATCCTGCGCCACATATTCATTGAAATCATGAATCGCCACCGCGTTTTTGCCTTTAACAGGTTCGGTAAGCACCTCACCGTGAAAAAGCACGTTATCAGCCAGTATCACCCCACCTTTCCTCACCATCGGCAATATTAATTTATAATACTCAAGGTAACCGGTCTTGTCGGCGTCAATGAACACAAGGTCCCATGTTTCATGGAGTTCCGCGAGCACATTTAACGCATTTCCTATATGTAAAATTATATTGTTCCGCAAATTTGAACGATCAAAATAGGATTTTGCGGTTGCGGCATCTTCGTCGCGAAGCTCGATGGTGTGCAGCTTTCCGCCTTCTTTAAGCCCTTTCGCCATGCACAGGGCGCTAAAGCCGATAAAAGTGCCCACTTCGAGTATGCGGGAAGGCTGATGCAGAATGCTAAATATTTCTAAAAATTTGCCCTGGAGCCGGCTGCTCATCATATTCGCATGGCTATGGTGCTGCAGTGTGCTGGTGTAAAGCTCGTCCAGCAACGGGTCGACTGGCGTCGAGAAACGCTCGGCGTAAGCCTCAGCGAGAGGATTGATCAGTTCCATGAGGCAAAATTAAGGCAAGCCGGCTAACGTTTCTTCGAGATCATCCAAAGACCCAGGAAGGTTAGTATCCCATTGTAGATGAGCACCTCATAACCGATCCTGAAGGATCCGAAAACGGCAGCGGACAGCTCTTTGATACCTGACGCCGTGCCGGCATCCAGGTTAAGCTGTCTTTGGTACCAATCGATATTGTCGACAAAGTCTATCCCGAAAATGAGCAAGGGGGCGACGAGGCAAACATACAGGGCAAGCTTGTCGTTGATCTTCCTTTTGCTGAATATACCGAATGCGAAGAGGCCCAGAAGCGGACCGTAGGTAAAGCCAGCGAGTTTCAGGATGACGTCGATGATGGATTTGTTATTGATCTCTTTAAATCCCATCACGATGAGGAAGAAGATAATGGCAAAGCTGAAATGCACGGTGAGCCGGATCTTCTTTCGCTGCAATTCGTCGAGGTTCTCGCGCCTTCTCAGTCCCAGAATATCTATGCAAAACGACGAGGTAAGGGCGGTAAGCGCCCCGTCTGCGCTCGGAAACAGCGCCGAAATGAGCCCGATGATAAAAATGATGGACAGTGCGGTGGGCATGTAGTTAAGGGCAATGGTGGGGAACAGGTCATCATTCGCCACCTTGATGCCATGTGTTTCTGCAAACAGGTACAGCAATCCGCCTAAAAAGAGAAACAGGAAGTTCACCAGCGCCATGATGATGCTGAACGTCATCATGTTCTTTTGCGAATCAAAAAGGTTTTTTACGCTGATATTTTTCTGCATCATCTCCTGGTCGAGGCCCGTCATGGCAACGGTGATAAATACGCCTCCCAGTATATGTTTCAGAAAATGCGACGAGCTATTCGTATCGGTATAGAATTCTTTGGTCATGCCCCTCGCTGACAGTTCCGATAAATTATTGGTTTGGGGCAGGTTGTTAACGATAAAGATGGTGCAGGCGATAAGGCCAAACAACATGAAAGTGGTTTGCAGGGTATCGGTAAATACGATGGTCTTCACCCCTCCCTCGAAAGTGTAAAGCAATATCATCAGCAGTATCACAAAGGTGCTGACGCCAAACGGCACGCCGAGCTTCGACAGGATGAATATCTGGATAACATTGATGACAAGGTACAGCCGCGCAGTGGCCCCCAGCGTACGGGAAATAATAAAGAACAAAGCGCCCGTTTTATAAGACACCATCCCGAACCGGTGGTGCAGGTAATTGTAGATGGAAGTAAGCTTAAGCCGGTAATAAAGCGGAAGGAGGATAAAGGCGATGATCATATACCCTGCCAGGTACCCGATCACTACCTGGAAATACGCAAACCCGGAAGAGCCAACAGTACCCGGCACCGATACGAATGTAACGCCCGATAATGAGGTGCCGATCATTCCGAATGCCACCAGCATCCAATTCGAATTTCGGTTACCGATAAAAAAAGAATCGTTATTGGAATTCCGCGAAGTGTAGTAAGCCACTATCAACAGGATAACGAAATAACCGATGACGAACGAAAACAATAGCGTAGTCGACATGGATTAAAGATAAAAGTTAAAACCTGAAATATAAAAAGGTAAAGTTGCATTGCCGACTGCCGATTGTCCGTTGTCGAATTAAACTTTATCTTTCTCGCATGAAAACACAATCGGTGGCCGTATTTTGCGGCTCGCGCGAAGGAAAGAACAGTTTATTTACAAAGCATGCGCAGGAACTGGGCAGACTTCTTGCTCACCTGCAGGTAAAACTCGTGTATGGCGGAAGCAAAAAAGGATTGATGGGCGCGCTTGCCGAAGCAGTACTGCAAAATGGCGGCAAAGTGCTGGGCGTGATCCCGAAGGTTTTGATTGAATGGGAACAACAGCACGAAGGACTAACGGAACTCGCCATCGTGTCTGACATGCATAGCCGAAAAAAGATGATCTATGACATGAGCGACGCCGCAATAGTGCTTCCCGGCGGCTTCGGCACGCTTGACGAGCTGTTTGAAATGCTCAGTTGGAACCAATTGAAAATTCACGATAAAAAAATCTACGTGCTGAATTCGGGCGGATTCTATAATCATCTTCAAAACCATCTTGCATTGCTCGAGCAGGAAGGCTTCTTATATGAATCACTCTCCGACAGGATATACTTCTGCGAAACGCCCGTTACCATCTTTAATAGGATCGAATGACCTGCCAACCGCTTTTTTCCGTGGCGGGTTCGCTGCGGTAAAGGTACACCTTCCTGTCGGCGGCCGTTGCTTCCTGCACCTTCACCTTCGTTTCCGCAGCATTAAAATCGGGCTCGTCTGTGGCAATCACCGTCGCCGGTGTATAATACCTCACATAATCTTTCAATATCCACTGTTTCTCTACTATCACAAGATCGCCGCGTTGCAGGCCGGGAAGCTTTTTCACTTCAACATAATACCAGTCATATTCCAACCGCTGCAGCCAGCGCATGCTGCCGAAATAGTTAATGACGAAAAGCAGAAGCGCAAGCACCGCGAGACCACTTTTTGCACCCAAACGAAAAGGGAAACGTATCAGCGGCAGCATACCGATAATGATTAACCACACAATCACCATTTGCAATATCCAAAACTCGAGGATCTCGGGCATCCAGAAGGTAAAAAAGAGAGAATAGATAAGCAGGCACAAAAGAAGTGGATTCAGTACACGAAAATGAAGCCGCATGGACCTGACTTTCCTGGCAAATCTAATCAGCAGCGACACCAGCAGGATGCCGAACACAAGCGCAAACGCACTGAGTAACCAAGCCATGGCAGATGACAACTGGCTGCCAAGAAATATTTCATCCCGCAACGAATGATAACGGAAAGAAGATTGTAAAAACTCCTCGACAACCGGCACCTGGAAGATAAAATGCGCCCCGATGAACGCCCGCGAAAAGCCGGTTAGCACCTGCAAGGGCGTGATTGCACTCAGCGGCCGCCAGTAATCATGGCCCACAGAATACCCAAGTATCCAGTCGGTGAACGTGGCGATAGTATCCTTCCCTTCTACATACCATCCGATAAAAAAATACACCGCACCGACGATCACAAACCCCGTGATGAAATATTTTAAAAAAGAAGTGCCGATGGGGAAATTCTTCCTGTTAACGTATATCCATTGCAAGATCACAAAGCCAAACAATACATTCACCTGGTGAAATAATATTGCCAGGCTGTGCAACAGCGCGATCAGCCAGATGTCATTTTTTCGCGGGGCTTTTCTTGTAATCACATACAAAGAAGTTAGCAGGAAAAACAACGGAGGCGTATATACTTCAACGTTAACGCTGTAAAACCAGGCGCCATACGAAAAGGCGATCACCGAAACGCCGAGAGCCGACACGAGCGGAGCCAGATAAAAGCGGTTCCTGAAAAAAAGGTAGCACACGGCCAGGGTTCCGCTGCCCCAAAAGGCGGTAAACGATTCAACGATGTAATGTTGCGGCACTGTTGAGAATAACGGCCCGAACAGTTGCAGCCACCTGTTGGCAAGAAAATGGTAAAGCAAATGATGCTGGTGAAAAAGATGTTCACCCTTCACAATATGGTTCAGGTAATTGATGGAATCATGCGAAGCCGAAAAATTATTCGCCAGGCTGAGCAGAAAAAAAATGTATGACACAACCCACACGGCCGATGCCCCTGCTTTGCTGCTGATGGGTGTCGTCATATTTACCTATTTCTTTACAATGAAAGCAAATTTATCTTTTAATCTCAAGAACCACTTCTCATAAAGGTTATAAGAAAGAAGGCTGATAATAATAGAGATGACGAGCGCCAGCAGGATCATACTGAAGGAAACCCAGGTAAGCGAGCCGTTGAGGCGCAAAACGTTCATAAACTTGATGGCTAAATACAGGCCCAGGAAGTGAAGGCAGTATAACCCATAGGTATAAATGCCCAGTTTGCTGATGGTTTTTGCCCTGCTCATTTTAAAGAACGAGTGTTTGGCATAATTCTGCTCGAGGATGATCATGCCAAAGAAAAACGCTATTACGATCCGATCGAATATCACGGGAATACCCGCCACAAAAATATTATCCTTGAACAGCGTAACGCCGAGCGTGCACACATACAGCATAATGATCACCGCTCGCGGCATTTCCGTGATGTACCGCTTGAACCGGTTTTCATACGACACGAGGTAGGCAAACAGCCCCCCCAGCGCCATGTCGCCGATCACGGAAAGCGTATGGAAATACCTGATCGCGAAATCATGATCATTGTCGCCGGTGTGAAAAGCCCTGAACACCAGGGAGAGAACCATTATCGCGGGAAACACAAATTTGAATTTTCTTAGCGGCACGAAGCTGAGGATCAGCGGCCAGGTAAGATAGAATTGCTCCTCGACCGCAACCGACCAAAGCACCGACAGCAGCAACGCGTCAGGTTTTTCGGGCCAGGTGTGCATGATGTCGAAGTTGGCGCCGAAAAACATATAATACCACGGATTCGCATTTTCGAGCAGCGGCTCGCCACTCATTTTCTTCAACAGGCCAAAACCGATAAATCCTACAAACACGCACAGGTAATACAACGGCCATATGCGAAGAATACGGCGCACGTAAAAATTAGGAACGTGGATCCTGCCTGTAAACTCTTTTTCTTTGATGAGCAGATAGGTGATCAGAAAGCCGCTGAGCACAAAGAAAAAATTCACGCCCAGGTTGCCATGCCGGCAGATGAATTCTATGACAGCATACACTTGTGGCTGCGCATCCTTCAGGTAGCTGAATATCGAGAGGTGACCGTGGTAAAGGAATACCACGAAGAAAGAAATGAATCGCAGCCCGTCGAGATTGGGAAAAAATATCTTTGCCTTGGCGGAAGGCGACGCCGGTTGCTTCACCATGGTACTGCTTATGGTTTCGGTACTCATTAGCTCTTTTCTATCACCTGGGGATTTATCTGCTGAATGGGTTCTTCGGGTGCTATCTTGCCCGGCATGGTTTTCCAGACATTATCCTTATTTCGTTTATCCTGGTTCGGATTTTTGAGGGTAAACAGCCACCACATGCCCATTTTTTCGGTTGTGTTGGCCACGAGGATGGGAACGCCGATGCCCAAAATTGTGCTGGTGATCAACAGAACAAAGAAATTATCATATTGAAGCACATGCCGGAAGAAAATACGCGTTCCCGCAGTAATGGCGAGGTGGATAACATAGATATGCAGGGAATAATATCCCACAACACGTATGAACTTGAGGACATTCATCTTTTGCAACAGAAACGAACAATGAATGAGAAACGCACCCCCTACCAGGCCCACGATCAAAAACAAGGCGGGCATTTGGTTCTGCACGTAGTAATCAGGTTGCCGGTACCCGGAGCCAATGCCATGTGCAAGATTAATATTTGTGAAGTACAGCTCCAGCGCAAAAAACAATGGCGTAAATATCAGGAACGTTTTCGTTGAACTGAATACCTTGAAATTCTTCGGATCGAGAATGATGGATCCGAAATAATCTCCTACTGCAAAGAAGATGTAGTAAAAGAAGATGTCGAATATGAATACATGCTCGAACAAGTCATAGTATCTCGAAACTCCCGTGATCGAGTAGAGCAGGATGCCCAGCATCACCTGGTGCAGGATCTTGAACTTGCCCCACACTTTCATGATGGCGTACAGCGAACCGGTTAGAAAGAGCGTGTGCAGGTACCAGAACTGCTCAATTTCTCTCGGCTTAATGAGCAGGTTGAGGTAATCTTCCGGCTTTCTGTCCACGTTCACATAATCCTTGAAGATTAGTTGCAGGGTCACCTGGATGGATCCCCAGAGAAGGAGCGGCCAAACCAGTGTCCTGAATCGACCGGCAATGTACTCGTTCACACTTTTCTTCCTCAGTGCGCCGCCCAGGAATATACCCGACACAATAAAGAACAGCGGCATCCTGAAACTGAAGAAGAATACATCGGCGAATTTTAGCCAATGGTACGGGTAAGGTGTTTCAGGTGCGTGCAGACCTTCCTGCACGTGCCTGAATGTTACCAATATTATACATATGCCTTTTGCGTAATCGATCCACGCATACCTGCTGTTCCCCAAAGACATCTGCCTGTTATAGAATAAGTCCTTCAACGCCACTGTCTTAATTTTATCTGCGAAAGATATACATTTTTTACTATAGGTTTCGGTCTCACTGATTTTCCAGCCTGATCACCTTACTTGCCTGGATGGGCCTTCCGTTTGCACTCAATGTGATGATGTACACACCTGTTTTCAGCCCGGCTTCGGCGGCGGTCAGCCTTACGGTGTTACCGCCTTTCGGCAACTGTCCCAGCATACGCCTGTACCCTATCCTTCCCGAAAGGTCATACACCTCAATACTTATCCTGTTGCCGGCCGACTCGTTATTGAAATCCATGTTTACAACATCGGTGAACGGGTTCGGATAGATGCGTGTTGCCAGTGTTTCGGCCTGCCGCTGTGCCATCGACTCATCCACATCGTTCTTATTTTCCACAGACGAAGTTTGTGCCACACTTTGGTTGTTGATCGATGTTTCCTCCTGTTCGGGAACGGTGTAATCATCGATGATCAATCCGCCGTTGAAGCCGTACGCCGCATCTGCAGTTGTCGAAAAGTTGAGCAGCAACTCACCGTTTTCATCCGGCATAAGATCATCGATATAAACAATTTTCGTGCTGTTCATCCATGAGTTCAGGTAAACGGTCCGGCCATTAACGGTGTATGTTGCCGTATAATTGCCCTTGAACCAGCCTGCCGAGCTCGAGCTGGCGAAAAATCCGATCCTGTATTTCCTCGTATGGTTCAATCCCGAGATCTTCATCTGCGCTTCCTGTGTATTGTCGATCCAATAGTCGGATGCCAGTACCTTGTCGGGAACAACACCCGAATTATTTCCGGTTACCACTCCCGCTGTGAACTCACCATTAAATATCCTCGTGATGGACAGTGTCAGTCCGGAGTTCGCGCCGGTACCATTGATGAGATCCGGGAAGCTGGATTCGAATGAAGGCGATGAGAACAGGTTGTTCCAGGGGTAATCGCCGTCGGGCATGGTATAGTTAAAGTTCACCATTACTCTTGAAGCCGGTGTCGAAGCCTTGGCGCTGTTGCTGTACTCCGAGAACGCTCCTCCCGCGGACCTTGCACGCACCCGGTACCAGTACCGCGTGTTAGGCGTAAGGCCGGTGTTGCGGTAGGTAGTAGTATTACCGGCTAAGGGTATAGCCACCAGGTTCTGCGAGAATAATGAATCGGTTGCCCTCTCCAGGAAATATCCCTGGCTTGCATCTTCATCTGCCGTCCTGTCCGACCAGCTTACGCTGATCGTTGATTTGTCAACGGCTTCCGCAAACATGTTGATGGGATTCAGGATAACGAGAGAAGGATCGTATTCTTCAATCGCGAGCCCGTTAAGAATAGCTGTTGCTGTTCCGGTAAGACGAAGCGTGCTCACTGTTATCTGCCCTCCGACGGAAGCAAGTCCGTTAAGGTTTGCCGTCTGGTTAGTATTGTACATACCGTTCAGGGTGTCTTTCGTTGTGCCCGATGAGTATTCCACGGTTACATTCGTTCCTTCGTTCTGGCTGCTCATGAACACGATGTTGTATTTCTTCGTGTCGTTCAGTCCGGTGAAGCGAATGGTTTTCGGGCCGGCACCGTCGCTGATACCGCTTTCAAGCACTGAATCAGGGAACGCGCCGCTGTTATTGCCGCTGATGTGTCCAAGATTGGTAACGCCGCTCCATGAGCTAACCATCGTTACACCAAAAGGTGTGGCGGTGTTGGTTTCATCTTTAAGGTTCGCAAACGTGCTGCCTGCGCTCCTTGTTCCAAGGAAATTGTTCCATGGAGACGGCGCTGTTTTGGTGGTGCTGCCAAAATTTACGTAAACCGACCTTGTATTCTTATCCGATACACTGATCGTTATCACCTTCGTCGCCACTGCGCCCTTCTGATCCGCTGCCTTCAGGGTGGCGGTGTACCAGCCGATATGATTCACATTGGCCGCAACAACGATCCTGTAATTGGAGCCACCCAGGTTCTGAAGCGTTACGAACGATGGATTGTTTTCCATGGTTACGTTCACCACGTCGCCTGCATCGTCGGTCACCGGGAAGTTTGTATTCAGCGTGATATTTGTTTTTGCATAAATGTTATCTGCAATTGCGATTACCGGTTTATTATTTCCGGTTTTCACCTGTATGGTATCGCTCGATGCACCGTCGCCTCTTCCATTGTATCCCAATACATAATAGTAGTAAGTGGTTTCGGGCGCAATCGTATTATCTGTAAATGATGTGCTGTCCATGTTCACTGCACCTTCGTTCAGTAAAACGTAACCACTGGTCCTGTTCCGCGATCTGAATACTTTGTATCCGTTTTCGTTGAATGCCCTGTCGCTCCAGTTGAGCTGCACGCCGGTATTCTGCAGGTGCTCGCCGGTAAGATCGAGCGGTTTAGCCGGCGTTGATCCATCATCATAGTTCGACTTGATCACCATTGCATTCAATACTCCTCCCCAGTTGATGTTTGGATCGCCGATCATGGTGATGAGCACTTCTCCTGCAGCATTCGGAATTACATTGGCGATCGTATCGGTCATGGATACATTCTGGAAATAATTCACGGTAGCGGTTTCATCACCGATCTTGTACTGCGTTACAGAATTCGCATTACCATTGATAAAGTAACCGCCGTAGAATACAAAGCTGTATTTCTTCGTTGCATCAAGGCCCGAAACTTTCATCACGATCGTATCCTGGCTGTTTGTTCCCATGCTGAAGCCCCAGCGCATGATGTCATGCAAGATAAGGTCAGGATAAACGCCCGAGTCGTTGCCCGTTTGCGGTCCGAGTGTCGATGGGCCCACGATACCGCTCTGCAGTGAAAGCGCCACGGTGCTTACATTCAGCGATGTGTTGGTGATCGTTCCATGAGAGAATGTTGGCGCCGCGATGTTCACACTGTTCCAGGTGAGCACCGGCGTGCTCTGCGACCTGAAATTGAACTGAACAGTTTCTTCAGGTTCTTTGTTGTTTACGATGAGCTTCATGGGCCTGCTCGACCATGCGCCAAGGCCATCATTCACCAGCACCTCGATATCATATTCTCCTGAATTCGAGTAACCAGGTTTGAATTCAACACTGCCGCTTCCATTATTGTTATTCGTAAAAGTGCCGAAGGATGGAAGGCCCTGAACTGTCCAGACCATTCTGCTGGTGCCATTGTTGTCGGTAGCAGAGAAATTCATGGAAGCCTGACCGCCTTCATCAATCGTCATATCACTTAAAGCCGTAATAACGGGAACATCATTTGTGTTTACGATCAGGGCAAATAACGTGGTATCCTTGCCGTTATTTCCATCGTTGACAATCACCCTTATTGTATACGTACCGATCCTTGTGACGGACGGACTGAATACGAGGTTAATATTTCCGTTGCTAACCTGTTGTATTGTGGCAAAGTTCGGCAGTCGTTCGTACGTGAATGTAAGCGCATCGCCATCCACATCAGTGGCACTGATAGGAAGAGAGAAAGTAGTGCCATACTTCATAGTGAAGTTGATGATCTTTTTGATAACAGGCTTTGTGTTGAGCGTTGTCGCACTTACTTCGGAAGAATAGCCCGAAGGAGAAACCTCACCAATGGCCCTGACCTTATAGTAATAGGTTACGTTTGCGAACAAGGTGGTATCTGTAAAGTTCTTCTGACCACCGGTACCTCCCACCACTGTAGCCACCATACGGTTGTTGGATTTGTCGCCCGAAGAGCGCCATATCTCGAATCCCTTTTCGTTCGAAGAGTTATCATTCCATGCCAGGTAAACGGCGCTGGTCGACAATACATTCGCCGTAAGACCCGTTGGCGCCGCTGGCGGAGCAGGCGCATCAAGTGTTTTCGCGGATGATGCTTTGAAAGTAAAGTTCCTGATCCTGTTAATATCCTCAACACCGAGCGCGCCGTTAATCACCATCAGGTTGTCCATCAATCCCGAATAATTCGAATAGCTTCCGTCATTGAAAACAGTGCTCGAGTTGTTTGTGGCTGAAGGCCTGCCTATCCTCGAAGCATTCGATGAATTACCCACCGAGGTGAACGAAAGTGAATTATTCTGCGCAACCTGTACACCGTTAAGATATAAAGTCAATGTGTTGACGTTATACACCATGGTAACGTGGTTCCATCCATTGTCGTTCCAGTTGCTGTTGTTGTCGAAATTACTGACTGTAACCGTGCTCCTCGAAGAGTTGCTCGCTATCCCGCCAATAAGATCGTCGCTGTTGAAACGAAGTCCCATGCCATCGTCATTACCGCCAAACTCATACACAATTCTCTTTCCCGATGTTGTTGACGGCTTGATCCAGATGGCAACGGTGCGCTGGTCGTATCCGCCCTGCGAAGGGAAGCCACTGCTGCTGCCATCAAAACTTATGTAGTCACTGCTGTTGAAAGAAACGGAATGCGACCCTTCTGCCCTGTCGGTGGTGAAATCTGTACTCGAAGGGGCAAGCGATATGCCACCACTTGCTTCGTTATAGTTGTTATCAAATTTCCAGCTACCCTCGATAAAGGCGGAAGTAATTGGTGACTCTCCGTTGGCGCTGATAGCCTTTATCTTGTAATAATAAGTTGTTGCGGGCAACAGAGCGGTGTCTATGTAGCCAACCGCGTTTGGAGCCGTTGTGGTAATCGGTACAAATGTTCCGTTGATTTGTGTGGACCTCGAAATTTCAAATCCCGATTCACCGGCCGAGTTGTCCGACCACGCTAACTCAATCTTGTTATATGCCAACGTCGTTGCAACAAACGACGCCGGTGCGTTGAGCACGGTTGAAGTGCCATGTTCTTCCCTGGCGAAGAAATTTTTTGGTATTCTTTCCCGCGCAAGTCCCACGCTGTTCGACCAGTAGAGATCCATCACATGATCCCCTGTCACTTCAGCGAAGGTGATCACTATCGAATGATACCCCTGTGTAAGGAACCTGCTGCCCGTTTTTGAAGTGGCGCCGTGTGCACCATCGTTATTTACTAACGCCTCTGCGTCCGATGAATACGGCACGTCGATGTACAACTTGCTGCCGTCGTCTGACGAAGTTTCGAAAGTATAAGTTCCTGTAACGGGGATATATATACGTGCATCCCACATGAAGGCGAAATTATCGTCCTGTGTGCGGATGCCGTCGCCCGCGTTTACCGTATCCGTAACACCGGTTTTGACCGGCGTAAGGTTGTTAAAATTGGGGAGGTTGCTATAAGATCCATGATAATACTTATAGTTAAGCCCCTGCCTGTGCGTGTAGGCAATTACCTGGTTGCTGCTCGGCGAAACGTTGCCGGCCTTATCAACCGCTTTTACAACAAAAGTATAAGAAGTAAGGCTGTCGAGGTTTCCAACGGTGAAAGAGAGGTTGGATGTACTGTACATTTTCGCACCGTTTGCGTAAATGTCATACCTGGCGATACCAACATTATCCGTAGCTGCTTTCCATCTGAGGCTCACTGTTGATATGGTGCTTCCCCTGTATTCCAGTCCGGAAGGCGCCGCAGGTGAAAAATTGTCGATATCCGTCGTTCCGTTGCTTTCGTCGCTGGCAACGGCGGCGCCTGTTTCGCTCACGGCCCTCACCAAGTAGTAGTAAGTGGTATTAGGGTTGAGGGTGGTATCTTCAAAACTTACGATATCCGGTGCAGTGATGTGCACGAGCGTGTAAGGTCCGCCAGATTTTGTGGCACGATAAACTTCGAATGCCGTTTCGTTGGTTCCTGCATTCGGATTTTCGTTCCAATCCAGGCGAAGTGTTGTTTTTGAAACCGTCGTAACGCTCAGGTTTTTTGCTCCGTCGGGTTTAGGGGTTCCATCTGCGTTCACAACTTTGAACACTGGCGAATAAAGTGTGCCGCATCCAAAATTTTCGGTGTATCTCGCCTTGTAGGTACCTACGGGAGCTTCATAATTTGCATTTGTATTCACCACTACATTGTCGGAAGTCCGTACCCATTGGTAGTTAGAAAAACCTTCGGGTAAATGCAGCGTAACGGTATTTCGTCCGTCAAGCGAAGGCAGCACCTTGCTTTTTATTCCCAATACTTCTATCGGTGGTGTCTGCGTCGTGCTTTTCGACTTGATGACCGCAGGCTTTGGCGACCATGCGGACCACTCTCCATTGTTCACCCTTCTGAACCTGACGCTGTATGTTCCGAAATCTCTCACCGAAATTTCGTTGCCGGTAAACGACCTTACAACGCTGTTGTTGAGAACAGTATTTACAGACCCTGTTCTTGTTGCAATCAAATCATCGCCCCTTTTCCATTCGTACGCATAAAATCCGGGCGTTATACCCAGTCTTGCATTTACCCCCGAATCGGGACAAAACTCAGAGCGATTATAAAAGATGAGCGGGTTTGCTTTGTGTACATCGTTCATGAAAGGGATGAAGTCGGGCTCCTGCCAGTGGCGGTACCACGACGAGTGTCCGAGATCTTCATAAAGCGAGCGCCTCATGTATCCGCCGATTTCCGTAACCTTCAGTTCTGAATAAGCCGCCATTGCTGGAGAAGGGTTGCTGTCTTTACCACCAGTGGCGAGCCATATCGGGATATGAACAAACGCAGGATAATCGAGCAGCAATCCGGCTGCCGACGTAGGTGCGATTTTCGCGATCCTGGTGGGATAATTTTCAACAAACCGCCAGCAAGCCGCGCCACCGCCTGAAAGTCCATCGACAAAAACACGGTCGATATCCAGGCGCGCATATTTTATCAGCGAGTCGATGATGGTAATAATCGTATTGTACCTGGAATAGCCGCTGGCCCATTCTCCCCAACATCCATTGTCGGCAGAAACCAGTTGCGGGTACAGAAGAAACCCGTCGAATTGATTCTGGTCTACATAATCCCTGAACAGCTTGCCACCGTGCGTCAACTGTTTTTCATTATTATAGATGCCACCGTTTGAGGGACATCCTACCTCACCCGCACCGTGCATGAACAACATCACAGGATACTTTTTATTTACACTGTCGGAATTGGTATAGCTATGGGGGAACTTAAGGCGGAAGGCCAGTTTCACCCCGTAATAGTTTATATAATACGCCTTGTATGAAGAGTTATCGAAAGACCCGGAGCCGGAGCTTACGCCATTGGTTGAAGCCGCGACCCATTTCTGCAGGCCGATAATCTCTGTGTCGGGACGCTCCGCCGAACCGTAAGGTGCGTTTGAATTATAGCGAACAACGGGATCGGCTGGATTAAAGACATTTTGGGAAGAGGTAATTGCTGATAAGGCCAAAATAAATGATGCAAGAAGTAAAATCTTCTTCATAAAGGTAGAATTAACTTTTAGGGGCCGCAGTGAACCTGCGTCAGGCATCATGGGAATATGTATGTCTTCGGGACCAGTAAATGTTGAGGATAATTGGGCACCGGATCAACGAAGATGGAAGCTTAAAACGAGGTAATTTTCAGGGGATTCTTTGGAGTTAAGGGGTAATTCGAGTCAAAAATACTCACAAAAATGAGAAAGTGAAATTTTTTGGAAGTTATTATTCTTTTCTTTATCTACGTTCACATGATGTTTGAAGCAACAGAATGCATCTTCCTGGTCAGCGTTCTTATTATATTGTATACCTATGCCGGTTATCCGTTGTTGCTCAGCATCCTTGTAAAGATCAAATACCTGCTGAAAAGGCCCGCGCAGCCGGTGGGGGAACACATTTTACAACCGGTTACATTAATCGTTGCGGCTTTTAATGAAGAAAGCATAATTGAAGAAAAGATCCGCAACACGCTGTCGCTCGATTATCCTGCACACCTCCTGCATTTGCTGTTCATTACTGACGGATCAACTGATAAAACATCGTCTATCGTTGCCGGGTACCCGAATATTACACTGCTGCACCAGGAAGAAAGAAGGGGAAAACTTGCTGCAATGAACCGGGCCATGCAGTTTGTCAAAACACCGTTTGCAATATTCAGCGATGCAAACGGAATGCTTAACAACGATGCCGTGAAAAAATTAATGGCACATTATACAGATGCAAAAGTGGGCGGTGTTGCCGGAGAAAAAAAAATCATGAAGCAGGCGGCCGGAACGGTCAGTGCCGGCGAAGGCGCCTATTGGCGATATGAATCTGCCATTAAAAAACTTGACGCACGTTTACACACCGTTGTAGGCGCAGCAGGCGAACTGTTTTCCATCCGAACGGACCTTTATAAACCGCTTCGCGAAAATATCATCATCGAAGATTTCGTACAGTCATTACTGTTATGCATGGAGGGTTATGTGGTGCGATATGAACCCGCAGCATGGTCGGAAGAAAAAGCCTCACCCGCTTTGGCCGACGAAATAGAAAGAAAAGTGAGAATATCGGCAGGCGGCTTCCAGGCGATGGCGAAGCTCGCCGGCATTCTTAACGTATTCCGGTACCCCGTTCTCTTTTTCCAGTACTTTTCGCACCGGGTGCTTCGCTGGACGTTCTGCCCGCTGGCGCTCATTACGGCGTTTTTCAGCGCCTTTAGCCTTTTTGGGGCCGGTTACGACGGCCTTTACATCTTTGCCGCCATCGGGCAGGCGGTTTTCTACGCCCTTGCCATCGCAGGCTGGGCCCTGGCGGCAAATGGCCGGAAAATCCTGCTGTTCTACTTCCCTTTTTACTTCCTGATGATGAATTTCTGTGTTTTTGCCGGTTTTTTCCGGTTTCTTTCGGGGGGCCAGCAGCAGGCCTGGAAAAAGGCCGCAAGAACCTGAAAAATAATGGCTGGCAATATTTGCAATTATCGATTAACTTGTTAATTTTACGATCCAATCCCCTTCCATCCTCTGAAAATCAGGTTAAGATTAAGATTTACAGCCCCCTAAAGGTCCATCCTTGAAACCCCATTAACCTGAGTCGATTGTATCCCTCACTCAGTTCGATTGTTTGAGTCCATGATTCGTTAAAAAAGCTAATGGTCGCCCGTGTGTCCGTGATTGAGGCACCATAATTGTAAGTTCCAATACCTGTGTCCACTTGTGTTGTCCATAAGTACTCCTGTTGAAAAATTGCGAATAATTACGACTAATTCAAAGAGATGAAAAAGAAAATACTCGCAATTGATGACAGCAAGGCTATCAGGTTCCTGTTACAGACAGTTCTTGGCAAAGAACACCAGGTGGTAACTGCCCCTGATGGATGTACAGCTATGTATTGGCTTTCAAAAAGAAACATACCCGATCTAATTATATGTGACCCGCAGTTGCCCGATATGAAAGACTGGGAGCTGATCGGCGAGCTGACAACGAGCATCTTGTACCGCGATATACCTATGATGGTGATATCGTCTTTAGATAAATTGGAAACTAAATTGAAATGCGAACAGTTTGGTATAGCTGAATATTTTATGAAACCATTTAACCCGGTATTGCTGCTGGAAAGTATCAACCGGGCCGGAAACCGGAAACATGGGGAAGCTATTCAACATCTCGATTGATGTGAACAGCGATTTAGCTTTTAATCAAACCTAAGCGTAATGTATGAGCACCGTTTTACCAAATGAATCAATTCGACCCGGCAGGATCTACAGGCACTTCACCCTTCCTCCTGAACCCTCTCCCGAGAATAAAAAATTTGAATTTTTTTATATAGGAAAGAATACGGCCGTGATCGACACACTGATCCAGTCGTTCGAATGTGGATATGCCGCGGAAAGCCCCGAACAGGCGAGGACGATGCTCAAAAGACTCGTTATGGCGGGCAACTGCCCCACGGTAATCTTCGCCGATGCCGCCCAGGGCATCACCGCACTTTCCATATTTTCCGAATTTCTGCTGAACAGCACAATACTCGCCCAGGTTCCCTTGATCCTGGAAGGATCTTTACTGGATAACACGGAAATCAAAAAACTGCACGACAACCGCTTTGCCGATGACGTGGTTTCCCTGAAAGAACTGGATGCCGACAGGCTGATACAAAAGGTTAAGTTCTGGAGAAAGGTGAAGTACCGCATTAGCCGCGAACAGCAGCCGCTGAATGCCGATTTTGCACCCATCCAGAATACACCGGCAGAATTCACCAAGAGAATATTCGACATCTTCATCTCGCTCGTGCTCATGGTAGCCCTCAGCCCAATATTCCTGCTGGTGGTCATCGCCCTCAAAATCGAATCAAGAGGACCGGTATTTTACATATCAAAAAGAGCGGGAAGAGGATACAACATTTTCAACTTCTATAAGTTCAGGACGATGGTGGTTTCCGCTAACGACACGATCAACGACCTCTCGCACCTGAACCTGTACAATCCGCTGAAAGAAGACGGTCCGGTATTCATCAAAATAGACAATGACCCCCGCATCACCCGCCTGGGCGCATTTCTCAGGAAATGCAGTCTCGACGAGCTTCCGCAGCTCCTGAATGTGTTCAAAGGCGACATGTCGCTGGTGGGCAACAGGCCACTTCCCTTATACGAAGCCGCAACGCTCACCACAGACGAATGGGCAAAACGCTTCATGGCGCCGGCCGGCATCACCGGACTCTGGCAGATCAAAAGGAAGAACAAATACAAGATGACTGCGGAAGAGAGAATCAAACTCGATATCAACTACGCCGACAAGTCTAATTTCTTGTTCGATCTCTGGATTATGGCCAATACGCCTTCTGCCGTGATCCAACGCACCAACGCTTAACCGGATTTTAAACCAATTGCCCTTATATTGCGTAAAATGCAGGGCTTATGCATCAGGGAGAGTATCCTTTCGTCTCCATCATTACTCTAAACTACAATCAGACTGAAGCGACCTGCGCGTTTCTCGAGTCTACGAGAAAGCTATTGTACCCCGCATACGAAATCCTCGTTTGCGACATGGCCTCCGCCAGTGACCCAACGGAAGCCATCCTCCGCGGTAACTATCCCCACACCCGCCTTCTGAAAAGCAAAAAAAACCTGGGATTCGCCGGCGGCAACAATTGGGGTATGCGGCAGGCAAAAGGCGACTACCTGTTCATCGTAAACAACGATACCGAAGTAACGCCCCGCCTTCTACACAAACTGGTGGAACCCTTTTTCCTCGACCCCTCCATCGGCGTCACCTGCCCGAAAATCAAATACTTCTCGAACCCTAACATTATCCAGTATGCAGGGTTCAACCCCATGAACGTCTACACCGGCCGAACCACCAGCATCGGTTCGATGGAAGAAGACAGGGGACAATACAATATCTCCAGGCCCACTTCAGCCGCGCATGGATGCGCCATGATGGTGAAGAGAGAGATCGTTGACCGGGTCGGGATGTTCGCAGAGAAGTTTTTCCTGTATTACGAGGAATGGGATTGGTCGGCGCGGATAACACGCGCCAACTACAAGATATGGTACACCGCCGACGCAGAAATCTATCACAAAGAGTCGCTTACCGTTGGCAAAACGAACCCGATAAAAGTGTATTACCACACACGCAACCGCATTTTATATATGCGCCGGAATTCAAACATTTTTCAATTTGCCATCTTTACGATAGTATTCACTTTTTTTGTGGTGCCCAAAACAACAATTGTTTACTTCTTTAAAAAGGAGTTTCTGCAATTAAAGTATTTCCTGAAAGGAATTATCTGGAACCTCCGGTCCACCAGCAGTTCACCCGTATGATGTTGCCAATCATTCATATCCTCTTCTTCATTATTTGTGTTTACCTGTCGTTGAATGTCATCTATCTCCTGGTCCTTTCCCTGGCGGGCCTGCCGGCGCAAAAAAAGACGTTCGCAACCCATCCCGTCAAAAAAAGGATAGCCGTGCTGATTACGACGTACATGGAAGATAAAGTGATAGAGGCCACAGTAGCTTCTGCCACGCGCCACGACTACCCCACTGCATATTTCGACGTTTACGTGGCGGCACATCGCCTGCAACCGGAAACGCTGGCAATGCTGCGCCGGTATAGCGCACAAATCATGGAAGTGGATTTCAGCTCCGGATCGAAGGCTCGCTCGTTGAATTTTTTGCTGAACCGCATCGATCGCGAAAAATATGATATTGCGCTTATACTTGACGGTGATAACATTATGGAAGCCGGCGTCCTGGAGAAGATCAATGCCGCATTTCAGCGCAACTGCCGGGCAGTGCAGGCACACCGCACTGCCAAAAATCTCGACACTCCCGTCGCTATACTGGATGCGATGAGCGAAGAAATCAACAATCATTTATTTAGAAGGGCGCCCAATAATCTCGGACTTTCTGCATCACTGATCGGCTCCGGTATGGCTTTCGAATTCAACAGGCTGAAGGATATCTACAATAAGCCGGGCATTATCGACAATCCCGCGTGCGACAGGGAAGTGGATTTTGAAATCATGAAGGCAGGAATCAGGGTGGCGTATCTGAACGACGCCATTGTATTGGATGAAAAAGTTCCTACCGGGAACGTATATGAGAAGCAACGCCGGCGCTGGCTCGAGTCGCAACTGATGCATCTCGGGTTATTTTTTTCCGCATCGGGGCGCAGCGCAGGGAAAACAACGGATTTCTGGAACAAGCTGTTTGTCAACCTGATGCTGCCCCGCGTGCTGCTGTCGGTGCTGTTGGTGGCTGTTTTGGCCGTTTCCCTTATCGAACACTTCACGCACGTCAATATTACCAATGTTTCCCTCAGGTATTGGATAACGCTATTTCTAATCCTCGTGGCCGCGATGCTATTAGCCCTCCCGCAGCGGTACTACAATGGCCGTACGGCTCGCGCCCTGCTTCACCTTCCCATTATCGTATTTACTTTCATCAGGGCCGCTCTCACGATGCGCCGCAACCGAAAAGAATTTGCGCATACTCCCAAATCGTTCACGGAAAACTCAGAGGCCACCGGCAAATAGTATTTTATCTATCCGGCGAAAGTACTTTTACGATAAGCAAATCGTTCATTAAGCAAATACACTTATCGGCGGTCGCGGCTTCTATTAGTTTGAGTGAGATACTTGACATATCATTAAAAAAAATGTTCTTTTGACGCAAGGAATCAGCATGTATGTCCGTTTCCTTAATGTTATTTAAAACTGGTTAAACCCAGTTCCGAAATCCGTTTATCCGAAAAATCCACCCATGAAAAACTGTACCTATGTAGTTAGGACTGTATTGCTTATGATGCTGATTGCTGCCGGATCCCTGTCCGGATTTTCCCAGCAAATAGAAAAAGGGTTGAGGGCTTCAACAGGCGACTGGCTTGGTTTCCTCGAATACAAACCCGCAGAGTACGCTAAAACCACCAAAAAATATCCACTGATCATCTTCCTTCATGGAATCGGTGAAAGAGGTAACGGCACCAGCGACCTTAAGTATGTTGCCCGCATAGGCCTGCCGCGCATGATAAAGCTGGGTCATAATATGACGTTTACCTGGAACGGCAAGACCGAAACATTTCTCGTTTTGTCGCCACAATGCCCAAAAAATTACGGCATGTGGCCAAACGCTTTTGTAGAGGACCTTATTAAATATGCCAAAACAAATCTCCGCATAGACGAAGACAGGATATATCTGACTGGTCTTAGCATGGGCGGTGGGGGCACCTTTAAATATATTTCTACCGCAGCCAGTCAGCCAAAAAACATTTCTGCGGCTGCAACAGTTTGTGCACCGTGTACATTTAAAGATGCAAAATATGTGGTCGATGCCAATCTGCCGGTTTGGTCGTTCCACGCTCTCGACGATAATGTGGCCTCCGCATCCTGCACACAATCGGCCATCCGGAAGATCAATGCCCTGAATCCTGCTGTAAGAGCGTTGGAAACGTATTGGGCATCCGGTGGACACGGCGTTTGGGACAGGCTGTACACCGATACCAACTACAGGTATAACGGCATCGTAAATATATATGAGTGGTTCCTCGGACAAAACAGAACCTGGGCCGTAAATAAATTGCCGACCGCCAGGGCAGGTAGCGACCTTACCATTACCACCGGCAACGCCACTGTTACCCTGAACGGTTCAGCTTCTTCTGATCCTGACGGTAAAATTGTGCGTTACGTTTGGAAAAAAATATCCGGACCCTCTGCAGGTGTGATCACCGATGCATTCGGATCGCGCTCGTCAACAACAGTAACGGGCCTCACACTTGCCGGCACCTATAAATATGCATTGTATGTTGTAGATGACAGGGCAAGCTATACCGGCGACACGATAACGGTTGTTGTTACATCCGGCGCCAGCGTTGCCAACAAGGCGCCTATTGCAAGGGCAGGTGTCAATAAAATCATCACGTTACCGATAAACAGCATCAAACTCGATGCAGGCGGTTCTGAAGATACAGATGGTTCAATCGCCTCTTACGCCTGGACCAAAGCTTCCGGCCCCACTGCAAAAATTGGCTCACCTTCTTCAGCCGTCACTACGATGAGCAATTTGGTTGAAGGAACCTATTCATTCAAATTGGTTGTTACGGATAACAAAGGAGCAACAGGAATAGATTTTGTAACGGTGGTGGTTAACCCCGCTCCAATCGCGCTGAACAAGGCACCAATAGCGAACGCCGGCAACAATATCACGCTTACACTTCCTGATAACAGAACAGTGCTGAATGGTAGCGCCTCTTCGGATCCCGACGGAACGATCGCCACGTATGAATGGTCGAAACTTAGCGGACCCAGCCAGTTTATTATTGCAGATGCCTCGGTAAAGAGCACTAATCTTACGAACTTATCGGAAGGAACGTACAGGTTTATCCTCGTTGTAACAGATAACGACGGAGCAACGGACGAGGATACGGTGACCGTAAAAGTAAATGCGGCGCTGCCGGTGCCTAACGTTGCACCTTATGCAGAAGCCGGCTCCAATAAAGTAATTACACTGCCTAACGATGAGGTAACTTTAGACGCCTCCAATTCATCTGACCCCGACGGTACTATTCAATCATACCACTGGTCGTATGTTAGCGGACCCGGCAGCTATTCAATAACAAGCCCGGCTTTGGTGTCAACAAAAGTTACAGGTTTGCAGGCAGGCACCTATTCGTTCAGGATCGAAGTGAAGGACAATGATGGTGATATCGATGCCGACACCGTAAAAGTAGATGTTAGAGAAGCCGATGTGCCGCCTCCGCCGCCCAATAAAAAACCGATTGCCATTGCCGGAACAGATATCACCATCACGCTTCCGCTGAATGAAGTTACACTTGACGGCAGCAGATCAGAAGATGAAGATGGAACACTCACAAATTATTCCTGGATGATGATTGACGGACCGTCACAATTCAGCATTGTGAGCCCCAGCTATCACATCACCAAGGTTGAAAACCTGGTGCAGGGTACGTACCGCTTCAGACTCCAGGTAAAAGATACAGAAGGCGCATTGGGCTACGACACCATCGTGGTAAACGTGCAGAAGGCGCCTAATGAGGTCCCGACCTCGAAAGCAGGTGCCAACGGGCAAATTCAGTTGCCGGTGAACGAAGTGGACCTGAGTGGCAAAGACTCTTATGATCCCGATGGAACGATCGTAAAATATTATTGGGAATATGTAACTGGTCCGGCAGGAGCGAAGATCAGTGATGCAAGCTCAGCCGACATAACCATTACGCAATTAAAAGAAGGAGAATATAAATTCAGGCTCACGGTCACCGACAACGAAGGAACAAAGGCCAGCGATGTAGTGCTGATCACCGTGCTGCCCGAGCCACCCAACCAGGTGCCGGTAGCCGTTGCGGGTGAAGACATAGCTGTGCAACTGCCAAACCCGGGTATTAAACTGGATGGTTCAGGATCATACGACGTGGACGGTACAATTACCGGATACAGTTGGGTAAAGGTTAGCGGGCCAAACGGAGTAACAATCACAAACGCAGCCACAGCCTCCCCAACAATAATCGGCCTGGCTCCGGGAACATATGTTTTTCGCCTAACTGTTACCGACAACAGCGGCAACATTGCCAGCAATGTGATCGAAGTAACAGTAAATGCAGCGCCTGCAGTAGCACCTGAAATACCTGTCGCAGCAGCGGGCGCCGATCAAACGATCGCTTACCCCGAAACCACTACCTACCTCGATGGCAGCAACTCCGGTACCGATGTATCGGATTACGAGTGGAGACAAATAAGCGGTCCGTCATCGGCTAACATCACATCACCCGGCGCTGCTATCACCCAGGTTAGCGGACTGGAAACCGGAGAATACTACTTCGAATTGAACATCACCGACAATAACGGCCGTGTAACAAGAGACACTGTATCTATTTCCATCGTGAACACGATGAGGTATGAAGAAGGATTGGTGTTATACCCGAACCCGGCAAGAACAACCGTCAATGCCGAGTTGGTCAGCGACACACTGGGCACAACCAGGATCACGATTTACAATGCGAGTGGCATGGTGGTACATTCTCATAACACCATGAAAACACAAACACGCTTGTTTGAACGCATCGGTGTAGACAGGCTGCAAACAGGCATGTATTACCTTGAAGTGATTGTTGATGGCAAGCAAAGAAAGCTTACAAAGTTTGTGAAGAATTAAATACGCAGTTATTCATGAAACGGAAAAGGGGATGAGTGAAATCGTCCCTTTTTTATTTGAGGAGACGGGAGATTTTGATTATCTAAATGGCTTGTAAAACCTTATGTTCGCCAGCGAAAGCATCGGTTTGTCGCCGGGCGTGTCGCCATAGCAATACACTGAAGAAAAACTATCGAGATCGTATTCTTCCATTATCCTTCTCACCTTTTCTTCACCATGACAATTGCGGCCGTTGATCCGTCCGGTGATGCGCTCGTTGCTTACATCCATCCTGGTGGCCACGCATTTCAGATCGGCATTGCGGCACCAGTAATGCAGCCAGTTTTCGGGCGACGCAGAAACGATCACCACTTCGGCACCCACTTTCTTAAAACGGCCGATCTCCTTAAGTGCCTTTTCGCGAATGAGAGAGGGCAACACCTCGGCGGTAAAGCGCTCGCACAAACCATTGAATTCTTCCACCGGCATCTTACCGAAAAAATAACGAAGCATGATCTCTTTGGCGCGGTGATTGGAAATCAACTGCAATTTGTAGCAGACGAGCACCGGCGCGTGTATTGCAAAACCAAAATAAAAAGAAAAGCTACCCTTGCTGTACCTGATGAACTCGAGCAATGAATCTTTTTTTGTGACCGTGCCGTCAAAATCGAAAAAAGCAATTACCCTGTTCAAAGTTTTAGTTTTTTAAATATGGGTTCAGGAATGGTCTTGATGACGAGCATGATCCATCGCCAGTACCATTTCACATAAACTACGTTCTTTTTTTTGCTGGCCGCATTGTACACCGCTTCAGCCACCTCTTCAGGTTTTGCGGTAAGCATTTTTGGAAGTTTCAGGTTCTCCGTCATCTTCGTGTATACAAAACCCGGCTGCACCGTAACCACATGCACATTTTCTTTCTGCATCCTGTTCCTTAAGCCCGACAGGTAAGCCCTGAAACCGGCTTTCGCGCTGCCATACATGTAGTTGCTTTGCCTGCCACGTTCGCCGGCAACCGACGCTATGCCTACAATCACGCCTTCCTTCTTCGATGAATAATATTGCGCGGCACGGTTTAAAACAGATACCGCGCCGGTATAGTTCGTATTGATTATTTTGCTCGCTTCTTCCCAGTCGGCCGCGGCCCTCTGGTTTTCACCAAGATAACCAAAAACACAAACGGTAACGTCCGGTTTCGGTTCAAGATGATCAAAGAATGTTGCATGGGAAGCATACGCCAACGCATCGAATTCGTGAATCGAAACCCTCGAGCTGTATTTAATGGCAAGATCGGATTGATGCGCCTCCAGGCGGTTTACATTACGCGCCGCAAGCTGAATGTTATAACCCCTTGAAGCAAACTTTTCGGCGATGGCAATTGCCATATCTGAGGCGGCACCCAATATTAAAGCAGTTGGCATGTTGTTCTCGTTATTGTACGGTAAGTAAAAGCCTTTCGGACTGCAGGGAAGATAATTTAGCCGATGGGTTGTATTTCTGAACGATGCTTTTGAATTCTTCCAGGCCGGGATAGCCCCTGTACAGCACTTCCGGTTTCATCCGTGCGTCCTTCGACATATATAATCTTCCTCCGAATTGGAGAACAATTTCATCCAATTCATCCAGAAATTTAAACAAACCTTTCCGTACGGGAAAATCCAGGGCGAGCGTGTAGCCCTCATCAGGAAAAGAAATCAGGCTGTCCTGTTTTCCAAAAACCTTGAGCACAGCGAGAAATGAACCGAGGCCCTTATCACTGATCCGCTTTAAAATATCCACCAGGCCCTGCTTGGAGGAGAGGGGCAGCACGAACTGGTATTGCACAAATCCTTTTTTCCCGTAGCCACGGTTCCAATGCAGGATCATGTCGAGCGGATAAAAAAACGGTTCATACGGCACCACGTTGTTGATTTCTTTCTTTAAATTCTTGCCGTAAACAAAAAAATTAAAGGCCTTAATGGTGAACGTATTCAACAGCCATGAAGGCATATTAAAGGGAAAGCTGATTTTGGGCTTTCCCGAAACTTTCAGAGGCCTTTTCTTTCGTTTTTCACTCAGTTCTTCAAGCTTAGCGTGCTCTCCCACTATCAGGATTCCCCTTCCAAATTGTTTGCCCTTTGTGAGGCAATCTATCCATGCCATGGAATAGGTGTAGTCTTTGTATTCTTCAAACAGGCTGATCAGCTCGTCAAGGTTTTTGGCCTTGATCTGTTTTTGCCTGATGTAGGATGTTTCTATTTTTTTGAGCCTGAATTTCACGCGCGTGATCATGCCTGTTAGTCCCATGCCACCGCAGGTGGCGTTGAACAGGTCGGTATGATCCAGTGGCGAGCACGTGAGGATGCTGCCGTCGGCGATCATCACGTCCATCTCGACGATGTGATTGGAAAAGGACCCTTCAACGTGATGATTCTTGCCATGCACGTCGCTGCCCACAGCGCCGCCCACGGTAATAAACTTTGTGCCGGGTGTAACGGGAAGGAACCATCCTTTGGGAACGATCACTTCAAGTATCTTATCGAGCGTGAGCCCGCTTTGACATTCAAATATTCCGTTTTCTGCGTCGAAAGAAAGTATGCGATGGTAACGCAATGTTGAAACCGTCTTTTCCGCAAGCGACGCATCGCCGTAACACCTGCCATTGCCGCGGGGTATGAAATGATCCGTTCGTTTCATCAGCTCTTTGAGCTGGTCGACGAAGCTGAAGCTTTTCACGTCGCTTTCCATTACGGGATAATTGCCCCAGTTGGCTATCTTCTGCTTCATTTATCAAAAAAGGTTAGGTCGCGCAAATACAGGATGACAAAGAAACTCGCCGCCCACAGCACCAGCGTTACCTGGATGAACCGGTCCTTGTACAGCACATCTGTGGGCGAACCTGCTTTGTTGTGTATGAAAGTGATTTGCAGGTAGCGCATCAGCGCCGCAATAACGAATAGCGCGGTGTAGTAGAGGCGGTGGCCGAATTTCTCGAATGCGGCAGGCGAAATCGTGTAGTTCACATAAGATACGATGAGGATAGCGCAGAACAACCCGAGCAGGGTGTTCAGAAAGTCGAGGCTGTAGCCCTTGATCGATTTGCGCATGTCGGAACCTGTATTCATTTTCAGCAATACGTCATCTCTTCGTTTGGCGATGGCGAGGAACAGGGCCAGCAGGAAGGTCATGATAATGAACCATTCGGTGGTACTCACCGCTGCCAACTGGGCGCCCGCCTTGACCCGCAAAACGAAGCCGGCGGCCAAAATGAGGATGTCGACGATCGCAATATTTTTCAGGCCGAACGAGTACGACAGGTTAAGCAGGTAATACAGCCCGGCAATGAACAGGAACTTGCCGCTGGAATCAAGCAGGTACGCGATCACAGCGCCGGCAATGGTGAGCACACAGCTAAGTATTATCGCCACGTTCTTATTGACCGAGCCTGAGGCAAGTGGCCGTTTCCGCTTTTCAGGATGCTTTTTATCATCCTCGATGTCGCGGTAGTCGTTGATAATGTAAATACTGCTTGCCAGAAAACTGAACGCCACAAATCCACCCGTGAGCAATCCGATTTTATCGAGCTCAAAGAACTTCCCTGCAAAAAAAGGAGGAACGAACAGGAAAAGATTTTTGGCCCAATGCTTAGGCCTTATCAGTTGAATATAATGCTTCATGTTGCGGCCGGCCACAAGATAGTTCACAAAAGGCTTTGATGCAATATTATTGGCTGTTAGATTTGCATTAATCAAACGAGTGTCAGTAATTTACAAAATACACCGGGTGCTCCGGCTTCACCTGATTCTGAACCAAACTTTTTAAGTGAAACGAATACTGTCCATCGCCGAAGTGCTGCTTATCGTCATCATTGCACTGATTCCCCTGTTTCCTGACATGCCTTACCGGCTCAACAGCTACCTGTCGTGGGAAGGGGCATACCGGATGGCGAACGGTCAGATGCCGTTCCGGGACTTTGGCATGCCGCTGGGGTACATGTATTGGGTGATACCCGCCCTGTTTTTCAAGATCTTCGGCCCTCAGATGATCGTTCTCGTGAAGGCGCAGGCCCTGATCAACATCATCAGCGGCCTGTCGTTCAGGTGGATACTGAAAAGTTTCAAAGTGCCGGCAGCAGTCAGCCTGGCCGCTGTCATTGTTCTCTGTTTCACTTTCCTTCTTCCCAACTACTGGCCATGGTATAATAATACAGTGATATTTTATGAGCTGATAGCGCTCGCCTTCCTTTCGCATTTTCTCACGCGGCCGGTAGTTTCGCGCTGGCAATACATTTGGCCCGCCCTGGCCGGAGCCTTTGTTTTCTTCTCCTTCTTCACCAAGCAGGATGGCGGCGGACTGGCCCTCCTCGTTTGCCTGGCGCTGCTCATATACGATGCCATAACCGAAAAAAGGTGGCTGCCGCTGTTATTCTTCATCGGCGGCTTGCTCGCCACGGCGCTCATTATCATACTGCCTTTAACGCCCTACGGTTTTGGTTACTGGTTCAATTACGGGCAGGCGCCGCACAGCTCCAGGATATCTCTATCGGACATTCTGAAGGAATTCCTCCTCGGCTCGCAGTGGCTCAAGTTTTACCTGGCGCTCATCATCATCCTTCTTTTTGCCACTATCAAAAATTTCAGGGCCTTCCTGCGCGACAAACAGCAAATGCTTTTCGCGCTGCTCACCCTTGGCATACTCGCCGAGGCTGCGATCTTCCAGGTAACCAGCTACCTGCCCGAAGACAATAACATCTTTTTCCACGCCTTTGCCGTAGCTTATATTTTGACGCTGCTGTGCGCGCTGCTTCCTATCCGCTTAAATACCTGGAAAACAGCCATCATCCTCAATGCGTGTGTCCTGCTGTGGTGGAGCCAGGCGTACTGGAAATACATCGAGCGATTTGTGATACCCTCCGAACCCGAAACGTTCACCACCCATACCTACGAAGGGTACACCTATGCGGATGTCGTGAACAAGAACACATACATGATTGAAATTGACACGACGGCCGTGCCGCTTCATGAATGGCGGCTGACCTCGCTGCCTACCCTCCGCAAAGTGCTGCTGCCGGGCCCGACCGCAGACGGCGTTGAGCGGCTGATGAGTTCTGATTTGGTGAAAAACGGCAAAAATCTGAAAGTGCTGAATATGTCGGAGCTGACGACGCTCGCCGCAGAAATACCTTTCGAACTCGAAACCGGCAGCGGTTACCCGCTATGGTTTCACAAAGGCGTGGGCATGTTCGAAAAGGAGACTAATATGTTCATCAACCGGGTGAAGGATAACTACTACGACCTGGTTCTTTTTGAATACGTTCCCTACTCGAATAATATTTATCCTTTCAGTGTGAGGGCCGCCCTGAAGGAAAATTACAACCGGGTGGATACCTTTCCGGTGCCAAGAAACCCATCATCCCACGCGTGGATAGAAATTTATGTCAAAAAGAAATGACAACATATTATCGAGCCCCATCGAATATATAAAAGGTGTTGGACCGCAGCGGGCCGATATCATCAAAAAAGAACTTGGTCTATTTACTTTTCGCGATCTCCTCGAATATTTCCCCTTCCGGCACATTGACCGGACCCTCATCACCCCCATCCGCGACATCGGGCCCGGAACCGAATGGATCCAGGTTGCCGGACGGCTCACCAGCCTCGAAATTGTGGGCGACAGAAGAACAAGGCGGCTTGTCGGCGAAATCGCAGATAAGACCGGAACGCTCGAGCTTGTTTGGTTCCAGGGCGTAACGTGGATACATAAAAGCCTGAACACCGGGCAGGCATACCTGGTGTACGGAAAGATTAGCTTTTTCAATGGCCAGGCCCAAATTAGCCACCCCGAGTTGGACCCGTGGGTGCCCGGCACGCCGGAGAACAGGAGCTTTCTCGAACCCGTTTACCCCAGCACCGAGAAGCTGAAATCGCGCGGGCTCGGCGGGCGGCAGCTAGCAAAACTCACCCACAGCCTGTTCAGCATCGTCCAGGAAAAAGACGTACCGGAAAATATTCCCGAACCCATTATCCGTCAGCTCAGGCTCGTGCCGAGGTTCACGGCGCTCTCGCATATCCATTTTCCGCCGGGTCCTGCACACCATGCACAGGCCGTGCGGCGGCTCAAGTTCGAGGAGCTGTTCATCGCCCAGCTCAGGATGGGCCTGGTGAAATTGCAACGTCACCGTTTTTCAAAAGGCGTTGCATTCGGTCAGGTGGGAGAGCTTTTCAACACGTTTTACCAGCATTTCCTGCCCTTCCAGCTCACCGGGGCACAGAAGAACGTTATCAAGGAGATCAGGAAAGACCTGGGATCGGGCCGGCAAATGAACCGCCTGCTGCAGGGAGATGTTGGCAGCGGCAAGACCATCGTGGCGCTCCTGTGCATGCTGATAGCTGCCGGTAATGGCTACCAGAGCTGCCTGATGGCGCCTACAGAAATTCTCGCCCGCCAGCATTTCCAAAACATTAAGTCACTGGTGGAAGGGATGCCTGTTACGGTGGGGCTGCTGACCGGGTCGGTAAAAAGCGCCGCACGTAAAAAGCTGCTGCGCGAATTAAAGGAGGGAACCGTTACCCTGCTGATCGGCACCCATGCACTCATCGAGGACACCGTGGAGTTTCAGCAGCTCGGCCTGGCCGTTGCCGATGAACAACATCGCTTTGGGGTGGCGCAACGGGCGCGGTTGTGGACAAAAGCCGTGATACCGCCTCATGTGCTGGTGATGACGGCCACACCTATCCCCCGAACCCTTGCCATGACCGCTTACGGCGACCTTGATTACAGTATAATTAACGAACTTCCACCCAACCGCAAGCCTATTCAAACCGTACATCGTTATGATCACTCGCGTCCGCAGGTGATGGATTTCATCCGTTCCGAAATTGCGAACGGCAGGCAGGCGTATATCATTTTCCCTTTAATTGAAGAATCAGAAAAACTCGATTATGAAAATCTTTTAAGGGGATATGAAAATGTGAAGGCCTGGTTTCCCGAACCAAAGTATTACATCAGCATGGTGCATGGTAAACAAACAAATGAAGTGCGCGAAACGAACATGCAACGGTTCAGGGATAATGACACTCAGATAATGGTTGCAACAACAGTGATCGAAGTGGGTGTTGATGTGCCGAATGCAAGCGTGATGGTGATAGAAAGCGCCGAGAAATTTGGGTTGTCGCAATTGCACCAGTTAAGAGGAAGAGTGGGACGGGGAGCAGAAAAAAGTTTTTGCATTTTATTAACTGGCCCAAAATTAGGTGCGGTAGCGAGGGAACGTCTAAAAACGATGGTCGCCACAAATG
>CBIGXK010000004.1:0-31736 GCA_966193805.1 uncultured bacterium
TGTCATGTGGCTGTTTCCAGTTCCGACTCCACCGACCGGTTTGAAATGTACCTTGCCAGGGGTGCTGACTTTGTGCTGCTGGGGGAAGCGGAACAGACAGTCGTAGAACTGGCGGGGAAATTATCCGCGCAGGAGGTTGACTTTTTTCAGACCGACGGGCTCGCTTTTAAACATGACGGTGCGGTAGTGAAAACAAAAAGAAGAAATGTGATGCGCGATCTCGACGCGCTTCCGTTTCCGGCATGGGACCTGGTGGACATGCAACCCTACCGCGACATGTGGATGAAACACGCAGGTTATTTTTCTGTGAACATGGCAACCACCAGAGGTTGCCCGTTCAAATGCAATTGGTGCGCAAAGCCAATTTATGGGAACCGATACAATTCAAGAAGCCCGCAGAACGTAGTGGAAGAACTAAAACAGCTTAGGCGGCAGTTCGCCTTCGATCACGTTTGGTTTTGTGATGACATATTCGGTTTAAAGCCCGGCTGGGTGAAGCAATTCGCTGACCTTGCCGAGAAGGAGAACTTAAAGTTCCGGTTTAAGATACAGGCCAGGGCAGATCTCCTATTGCAGGAAAATAATATCTGCGACCTCCAAAGGGCCGGGTGTGACAACATATGGATGGGCGCCGAAAGCGGATCCCAAAAAGTGCTGGATGCAATGGATAAGGGAATTAAGGTGGAGCAGATATATGCAGCGACACGATTGCTGAAAAAATGCGGGATACACCCTTCATTTTTTATCCAGTTCGGATATCCGGGCGAAACAAAAGAGGATATTCAAAAAACCATTGCGATGATCAACGAATTGCTGCCTTACGAAATCGGCATTTCTGTGTCGTACCCATTGCCGGGCACGGTATTCTATGACAGAGTAAAGAGCGAGCTGACAACGAAAACAAACTGGAAGGATTCGGATGAGCTGGCGCTTATGTTTTCAAATACTTACCAGCCCGCGTTTTATAAACAGCTTCACAGGTATGTTCACCGAAGCTACCGCAAGCACCTCGCCTTCGAAAATATAAGGCAATTGCTGAAACATCCTTTCAGCGCCACACTCAACAAGCTAAAAAAGGGAACGTCGTGCATATTCTATTTGCCGGCTGCCTATTTCGATCTTCAAAAGCTTCGTCAATTGGAAAAGCCGGTACATGGACATGCGGATCGATGATACGAACGAAGAGCTTGCCGCCAAAGCGTTTACACGGCAGTCTGCAGTTTTCGACCAACTGTATAATGGTGACCCTGTCATTCAATATAAACGCCACCGGGTAAGGGATCATTTGTTGGCGCATGTTGCGCCGGGAGGCAGTATTCTTGAACTGAATGCCGGCACCGGCGAAGATGCGGTTTATCTTGCCGGAAAGGGTTATCGTGTGCATGCCACTGATATTTCAAGTGGAATGATCACTCAATTAAAGAACAAGATAACCCATGGGGTTACGTGTGAAGTGTGCTCGTTCACGCGTTTGGACAACCTCGATAATAAAGGTCCCTACGATTGTATCTTTTCAAATTTTGCGGGCCTCAATTGTACTGGTGATCTGGAAAAAGTGCTGGCGCATTTTGAAGGTTTGCTCAAACCCGGCGGCGTTGTGGTGCTGGTGTTGCTTCCATCGTTTTGCCTGTGGGAGACACTACTGATGTTCAGAGGAAAATTTAAAACGGCCACAAGGCGATTTTTCAGTGCGAAGGGACGAAAAGCAAATGTGGAAGGAACGTCGTTCAGGTGCTGGTATTATTCCCCGCGATCAGTGATTCGAACGCTGAAACAGCAATTTAAAGTGATGGACGTCGAGGGGCTTTGCATCATCGTTCCGCCTTCTTACATCGATGGTTTTGCAGGCAAATATTCCCGCGCATTTTCTTTTCTCTGTAAAATGGAAGAACGGCTGAAGAAGAAATGGCCCTGGCGTTCTATTGGCGATTATTACATTATTTCGTTAAAGAAGAGATAGCCGCTACGGAACCGCCTGTTTGCGCCGGGTAGTTGTGGCCGCATCGTACCGGTTAAAAAGTTCGTTGATACTCTTCTCGTAGCGTCGCAAGAGGTGCCGCTGGAAGTTTTCGGGGCTGGGTTTTGAGAAATGTTTGCCAGCATGCATGGCCAGGATGTTTCCTTTGCTATTTCGCTTGTTGTTTAAGGTTTTTGCAGTCCTTCGTTTTGCAGTTGCGTTCATCAGGAAATTATCGAGCCTGTCGCCGATCGTGTTGTGCAGTGCAAACTCTACAATCGTTCTTGCCCATGTTCGAATGGTTTTTTTAGTTGGTGCAGTGCCTGCCAAAACATTAGGAAGGAAGGCTTTCGCCCAGTTATTGGCCGCAAAAAATTCAGTGAACGATCCCCGTGCAGGGATGATCGTCAGCACCTCTGTTGCGGTATAAATATTTTTTTCGAGGATCACGGGATGGCTTTCATCTATGAAATAGTTCATGCAGAACAGGTGTTGCCGCGTGGCAAGGAAGGTGAGTTTTTTGAACAGGTGCAACAACGTTCTGCATGTCCATAAACGCTGGCGGGAAGTAATGATGAAGAAATCCACATCGGCCCATTCGTCTGCAAAGTTTTTCGACAGCGATCCGGATATGGCCACCGCTTTCACGAAGGGGAAACAGGAAATGAGCGAAGCCGATCGCTGTGCGGACCGCATCATTTTTGCTGCGCGCTCATTGCCCATCGCCCGCCTTTCCATGAGTGAACGATCGTTCACCAGGGAATAATAACCGCCGATTTTACATACGAAACAATGATTAACGAGCCGCTCCAGCCCTTCTTCAAATTCCTGGACCTCCGGTTTACAGTTAAGAAAGCGAACAATCTCCTGTTGGGTTAAAGGATAGTCAAACAGGTTGAAATATGCCAGCGTGGCCAGTATTTGTTTTTCAATATTCAACGGCTTCTTTTACAGGTTTAGCGGTTACCACAGGCATGTGGCCGTGTGTTTCCGCATAGGCGCTCATTAGATAATTTTCGTATTGTTCAATGATCATTTCCCAGTTGTATTGATGGACGATCGCCGAATAGTTGTTGTGTATTTTCGTTTTATCGGAATAATTTTCTTCGATGATAATGCGGCGAACGTCGGTGGAATTGCTGAAGTAAACGGCATTTTGCTTCAGGATGGTTTGTGTGAAGGGGTTCAGGTGTGCCGCTATCGGCACCCTTGCCGCCATTGCGCCAAGCAATGAGGGATTGGTACCGCCCACGCTGTGTCCGTGAAAATACAATTTGCAGTTCGACACAAGGCTCTGCACCTTTCCTTCGTTAAAAATGCCCCCGAGGAAAATGATGCGTTTATCATTTTTGTATTTGTTCAATAAATGCTTTCCATATTTTACCTGCATGTTGCCGATCACTGCAAATGTTGTTTCGGGATGGGTGTGGTGAAAGCCATCCAGTATCATCTCGATATTGTTTTCGGGCTCCATCCTTGCCATCAAAAGGAAATATTTTCCTTTCCGTAATCCGCCGCTTTCAAGGAACCGCTCGTGTGAAGCCGGGTGCGGGTCGGCGCCGTAGGCGATGTATTTGCAGTTGATGCCGTACGCGGCATCGAGGTATTTTTTGATCACCGGCGAATCGGCCACGTGATAGCGGCACGAGCGGATGGCCAGTTTTTCGGCGTACCGCAAAAAGCTTCTTACCAATTTTGAATATTTGGTACGCTGCCATTCCATGCCGTCCATATTGGTAATTACGACTGCATTACGCGGATAAACGAATTTCCATATGGAACTGCTTGTATAACCGAGGATCAAAATAACATCGTACGATTGTTTTCTTGCATGGAGCAGGCAATGCAGGTCGTAAATAAATTGTCCGGCGATGCCGATAATATTTTCAGGGTCATAACAATGAACGATTCGTGCGCCGCGCCACTCGTTCATTTGATAAGGATGCCTTGCAGAATTGTAAACGGTTGCCCGGTGGCCTTTTTTAATGAGGCCGGTGGCGAGGTGCTCCGCAAAATGTTCGAAACCACCGTAGTTGTTGGGAACCCCTCTCGTTCCGAGTATGGCAATGTTCAAGGGCATGCGCTGTTGATCGTTTCGTGATAGCCTTGTGCCGTGTAGTGTCCCGCCAGGCGCCAGGTGAATGACTGATTAATTTTTGAGATCAGTGTGTGGTTGACAGGTAACGCTGCCGCGCGTTCAACTGCATCGTAAATGCTTTGCGGTGAACCAGGATCACAATACAATGCATCATCTCCGAAATATTCATGGGCATCGCCTTTCTCTGTGATCACAACACTGCAGCCCATGGCAGCCGCTTCGAGTGAGCTCAGGCCAGTGGTTTCAAACAAACTGGGCAGCACGTGAACTTTTGCCCTTTGATAGTAAGGAACGAGTTGCTGCTGCGAAAGATGATCAACAAAACTGATATTGGCTGCTGCGTTCCGCAAGCATAATTTATAATAGCGGTGCTGGTGGATTGCGGCGGCGCCGATCAGCACCACGCGGTATTTCGTATTGTTCAGTGCATATATAAGATTGAGCTGGTTCTTCAGTCCCTCGATGCGCGCAACGCACAACACCATACGCGAATCTTTCTCAATGCCGGGATCATACCTGAACAATTCGGTATCCACACCGTTGGGTATTATCATGCACCTGGTTTTGCAGGCATACGACTTCATCAGCCTTTTGTGTTCGGAAGCAGAGTTGGGCAACACCATGGCGGCTTTATCAATGATTTCATGAATGGAGCTTTTTTGCCCCCTGAAGAGGTAGCGCAGGCTCATCAGTTTTTCTTTACCGGCGATCCAGCGTGCGATGACCTTCACATATTCAATGGCATCGCCGTGAAAAAAGCGAAGCGCAAAACCCGCCGTGCCGGTTCTGTGCAGCCTGTCGTATTCACTGTAATTAACGGCAATGGTGGACACAACGAACGGCAGTTTTGTTTTTTTGATGTGGCAGAGAATATCTGCAGGCCGGGTGATATTGAAAAAATGAAGCAGGCTGTACTGGTTATAATTTATTTTTTCAGTGGTGAGCCTGATATCCACAGCATATCCGTAATTCCGCAGCAGGCGCGCCGTTTCGAGTGCCTGAATGGTGTCGCCTCCGCGGGAGGTGAACAAGGTGGACCTGAGTATCATTGCCACTTTGACCATTTCAGGAACTAATATTGAATGCAGGTTAGTGAATTATAATACGCTCACCGCCGCGTAAGGTTGCTTTGAACCAACCGGTTACGAAGGTTTTTTTTGACATTCCTGGTAAACATTAGATTTGCTGGTTAATAGGTTCTTTGTGTACAACCTGTATTTTCAAATTCTGAAGGAGCCCGGTCATTGGCAGCAGCTTACCTGCCGCGATTCACTATTTACTTTATTCACATGTCCTCTTAAAAACAGGTATGAGGATCTTTGGAGCCATAACAATTACATAGTGTATGTGCTCAAGGGCAGGAAGATATGGCACACCGCCCATGGGTCTTTCGACCTTCGCGAGGGAAGTTGCGTATTTGTAAGAAAGGGCGCTGCTATTGTAGAGCAGTTTTTCGATACTGAATTTTGCTTTTTCCTCTTCTTTTTTCCTGATGAATTTATTTGCGATGTGCTGAAAAGCAAATCGGAGCCCATCCATCCACGGAAAGAGCAGTACAATCCTGTTATTTCTATCGACAATAATTTAACTGTACAGGCTTTCTTCCAGTCGATGATGCCTTATTTCGATGCGGGCCGCGAACCTGATCAGTCGTTGCTCGAGCTGAAGTTTAAAGAACTGATTCTAACTATCGCCGATAACCCTGTAAACAGCGAGATCATCTCTTATTTTAGTTCCCTGTTGAAAGAGCCACGGAGTACATCGTTGATGCGGGTAATGGACGATAACTATTGCTTTAATCTTGCGTTGGATGCGTTTGCAAAACTGGCGAACAGGAGTTTGTCTGCATTCAAGAGGGATTTTGAGAAAATATACGGCATGCCTCCCGGCAAATGGCTGATGGAAAAGCGGCTCAACCATGCTTTGCACGTGCTCACCAACATGGGTAAAACCGTTTCGGAGGCCGCTTTTGAAAGCGGATTTGAAAGTCCCGCACATTTTAGCCGTTCCTTCAGGCAGCGATTTGGCGCCTCCCCGGTCGATGTGAAGAAGCGGCCCGCAGGTTGAGCCTCACAGTCAAATTTCCGACCCGTGCAGCAAAGTGAATGGAGCAGCGCCAGGATAGTTTTGTGCCTTCACTAAAAAATTACTTCAATGAGCACAAAAACTATCCAGGGAAAACTTTGGAGCGTGGAACCGGAATACTGGTCAAAGCATTTTGAACCGTGGTTCCTTCCCATTTACAGGAACGTTTTGCAGCAAATCAGGTTAACCGAAGATCACTCCGTTCTTGATGCGGGCTGCGGAGCCGGCATGTTCAGCAGCATGGCCGTTAAAGCCGGCGCCCGGCTTATTGGCGTGGATGCGGCCTCCGGGCTGCTGGAAGTGGCCCGCCGGCGCAATCCCGACAACAATTTTCTTGAAGAGGACCTCGAGGCGCTGCCCTTTTCGGATAACACGTTCGATGTTGTCACCGGTTTTAATTCATTTCAGTATGCCGGAAGTTTCGACAAGGCGCTGGCAGAAGCCAGCCGGGTGTTGAAGCATGGCGGCCACCTGGTCCTCGCCATTTGGGCTAAACCCGAACTCAGCGATGCCACGAATATTCTTAAAGCCATCGGAACACTGCTGCCACCTCCTCCGCCCGGTACTCCCGGCCCGTTTGCGCTGTCGGAAGATGGCGTAATGGAAGGCAAGCTTGCCGATCGGGGGCTGCATCTAATTAACCGGTCGGTGATCGATTGTCCCTTCATTTACCCGGCATTGGGTCATGGCATTAAAAGTTTCATGGGCACGGGTCCTGCCGCAGCGGCCATTGGCAACAGCAACAAGAATGTTGTTGAAGAAACGATTGCAAAGGCTTTTGAACCGTATCAGGTAACCGACGGTATTTATTACCTGCACAACCAGTTTTTAGTTTTTATCGCAAAAAAATCATGAAAAAGATAAGATTCATGGTTGCTGCCGCAATGATTGTTGGCAGCAACCAGCCTTGCCGGGTTCAACGGTGCAAGCGCTCAACAAAGATCCGGTGATGATGTTGCAGACAACTCCCGAGAAAGAGCTGAATAGTCAAATGTTACAACGGCCGGATGCCCTGAAGGACATCCGGTTTTCTTGTTTTAACTTGCGCCCCTGAAATAACCAATGCAATTAATATGACGAACGTTCATTATTCTTTTTTGGTTGCTTGCCTTTTGACGTCTCTCGTGTCGGTGGCGCAGGATGAGCCCGTAGAGACCTCCGGATTCATGAAAGAGAGATTGTTCACCGGCGGCGGTATTTCGCTCGGCTTTTCCGGCAACTCTTTCCAGGCAGGGGCGAGTCCCGTTCTTGGTTACAATCTTGCCTCGTGGGTGGACGCCGGAATTGCGATAAATTATAATTACTCTTCTTTCCGTGATGTTTATACCGCTAACGACAGGCTCCGCGAATCCACTTACGGCGGCGGCGTGTTCGGTAAATTCTACCCTGTCCGGTTTCTATTCATTCACACCCAGTTCGAACATAATTTCACAACACAGAAGTACCTGCCGGTCAACGGCCAGGCTTCCGAGAAAAATAAAGTAGAGGCCAACAGCCTTTTACTGGGCATCGGTTACGCCGGCGACCGTTACCCCGGCAGCGGCAGACCCTTTTTTTACATTTCGCTGCTGTTTGACGTTCTGAACAACGAATACTCTCCGTATACACGGGCAGACGGAAGAATCATTCCGCTGCTGCGCGGAGGCGTTCAGGTGCCGCTGTTCCAGGGAAGAGGCATGCGTTGACACAGCAAAACAGGTTTCTTCATTATATTTACTGTCCGGACCAATATCGGTGCGGCATTTTACTTATACCTAACAACAATATGAGGACCTGTTTATTACACGCCGTGGCGTTCTGCCTGTTTTTAATTGTCAATATTTTTCCTGCCGCTGCTGCAGATGGATCTATCGAAGGCAAATGGGACATGACCATCATCATCGATGGTAAACCCGCCCCTTCGTGGCTCGAAGTACGGCATTCCGGCACGAAACGGCTGGTGGGACAATACGTTGGCGTTGGCGGAAGCGCACGCCCGATTGCGAAAGTAACTTTCGAGGGCAACAAAATGAGCTTTGCCATTCCGCCACAATGGGAAGAAGAAAACACCGACATGGTTTTTGAAGCCGTGTTGGAGGGCGACAGTCTTGTGGGCACCATGGTTGCCGCAAACGGAGAAAAATACAACTGGACGGCGCGCCGCGCACCGCTGTTGAAAAGAACAGGCACTCCCTCCTGGGGCAAATCCATTCAATTGTTCAACGGCAAAGACATGAACCATTGGACGGCGCTTGGTGAAAATCAATGGGTGGTTGCCGATGGTGCCTTAAAGAGCCCACATTCGGGAGCCAACCTCGTCACCAAACAGAAATTCACCGACTTCAAACTGCATATCGAATTTCGTTGTCCGAAGGGCAGTAACAGTGGCGTGTATTTGAGGGGACGCTATGAGGTGCAGATAGAGGACAGCCACGGTAAAGAACCGACCAGCGAACTGTTCGGCGGTGTCTATGGATTTCTTACGCCCAACGAGATGGCCGCGAAAACGGCCGATCAGTGGCAGAGCTACGACATTACGTTTGTTGGCCGCCTGGTAACGGTTGTGGCCAATGGAAAAGAAATCATCTGCCGTGCGCCGATACCAGGTATCACCGGTGGTGCGCTCGACAGCCACGAAGGAGAACCGGGACCGATACTCTTACAGGGCGACCACGGTCCGATAGAGTACAGGAACATCACGATCACTCCGGCAAAATAAATGGGTAACGATTTATTTTACATGACCATGCCTGAAAAAACCGACTGGCCGAAAGCCATAAAGCCGCTTCTTGCAAAATACAAGGACAAGCAACACCCGCTGGAATATAAAAGTGTTTACCAACTGGTAGTAATGGTGGTGCTGTCTGCCCGCGATTCGGACAGGCACATCAACCAACTGGCGCCCGATTTATTTAAAGCGTTTCCCAATATGAAGGCGCTGTCAAAAGCCACTCCCGACTCGTTGGCGCCTTTCATTGGAAAGGTGATAAACTCCGGTAACAAGTCGAACTGGCTGATCGGCATTGCAAATGAAATAAAGGAAGATAAAAACATTCCGCTCACGCTGGAAGGGCTTACGCGGTTAAGCGGTATTGGAAGAAAATCGGCTAACGTTATTTTGCGTGAGGCCGGCGCGCCGCCGGAAGGTGTGATGGTTGACCTGCACACGCAGCGTGTGGCCCCGCGGCTTGGCATTGCAAAGGGAACCAACCCGAAGAAAATCGAGGAAGAGATCATGAAGGCATTGCCGAAGGAGGAGTGGGACGCAGGAATGGCGATGTCGTTTCTTGGAAGAGAGATATGCCGGCCGAAGCCGCTTTGCGAAATGTGCCTGATGCGGCCCGTTTGCGAGTATTACCAGCTTGTTATAAAATGATCGCTATGAAATGCATTCATCTTTGCTTTGTTGCCGTGCTTGCAATACTCGTATCCTGCTCCTCACAGGAAAGATCCGAAGCCGGGTTATTGCTGAAAAATGCTAATGTGATAGTCGGTGACGGCTCCGGAGAATTAAAGGGTGCGGACATCCTGGTTCGTGGCGATTCCATTGTGCAGGTGGGCAAAAATATTGATGATGCAGGAGCGAAGGCCGTTGACATGACCGGCAAAACGATCATGCCCGCACTGATCAGTGCGCATGTGCACATTGGTGTTCTCAAGGGAAATTCTTCCAGCGCGGATAATTACACCAGGCAGAACATTCTCGACGAACTGAAAAAATATGCGGAGTATGGAATACTGAATCTGCAGGTGATGGGCACCGACAGGCCTTTGCTTTTCCAAAATGGCCTGTACGACTCCATTCGCAACGGCTTGCTGCCGGGGGCAAGAATGTTGTCGGCGGGATACGGATTTAATATTCCCCAGGCCAATATCGATCCTTCGTCGTTTTTGAGCGCCGTTTACAGACCATCTTCCCCTGAAAGTGTGCCGGCCGAAATTGACAGTCTCGCTGCGCTGAACATAAAAACGTTAAAAATATGGGTAGATGATGCTGGCGGGTCGGCGCCCAAGATGAAACCTGAAATTTACCAGGCCATTATCAGGGAAGCGCACCAGCGCGGCATGCAGGTGGCCGCACATGTTTATTACCTCTCCGATGCGCGCAGGCTGGTAAACGATGGCATCGACATCATTGCGCACGGCATACGCGACAGTGTGTTTGACGCTGCTTTTGTAGAGAGCATGAAAAAAAACAATGTCATCTATATTCCCACTTTAACGCTTGATGATTTTTCGTTTGTGTATTCGCGTGACCCCGAATGGATCAATGACCCGTTTTTTAAGAGATCGCTGGAGCCGGGCGTTTATGACATGCTCACTTCAGAGAAATTCAGGAATGAACAAAAGAATTCTCCTTCTCTCAAAAGAAATACCACCGCATTTACAGTGGGTATGCAGAATGTGAAGAAGCTGGCAGATGCCGGAGTGGTCGTGGCGCTGGGCACCGACTCCGGTGCATTTCCTATTCGCACACAGGGATTTTCCGAGCACCTGGAGCTGCAATTGTTACGTCAAGCCGGACTGACGCCCATGCAGGTGATAGTCGCTGCGACACAGAATGCAGCGAAGGCACTGAAAATTGACGACCGTTTTGGTACGTTGCAGCAAGGGAAAATTGCCGACCTGCTGGTACTCGATGGCGATCCGCTCGAAGACATCAGGAATTCAAGAAAGATCGAAGCGGTGTATAAAGCCGGCGAAAAAGTCGATATCCAATAATTATTCAACCACTATTTCATCCACAAGCATATTGGCCGGTCGGCCCGCGCCCGGGTGCCATCCCGGGGTGTTGCCGATGGAGCGCGCCTTCACTTTGATATATCTCGCGGTACGTGGTTCAAATTCCGCGATGAAATCGCGGAGGATGCCACCGTACTGATCGATAGGTAAAGTGTTTTCGATATTTGCCACCAACTCAAATTTCTTACCGTCCAGTGACGTATAATACTCCACATTTTTGGGAAGGAGCCGCAGCCAGAACCCCAGTTGATAATAACCCGACCCAATTCTTCGCACTGTTGTCGGTTCGCCGAGATCGATGACTACTTCGAGGTCTTTTCCCGGGAAGATAAACCAGTTGTTATCATAATCATGGCTGCCGCGGAAGCCGTCGGTGAGCATTTTTTCCTGGCCCTCCTTCAGGGATGTTGGATCGGGGCTGATGAATGTTACCTTCCTGCCGTACGCAAGGTGTTCTTTCATTCCTTCGGCAAAGAGGCGGTATAAGGAAGAGCGGTAGGCTTCCGGCGAGGTGGCCCATTCTTTCAACTGGGTAACGCCTTCGCGTATGCACAGGTCGGTGAATGGGTCGATCATGGTGCGTATTTCATTGCGTACGTGCCACTGTCCGTTTTCTTTTACGAACATTCCATTGTCGCCAACATAATTTTTCTTGGCCTGTTCCATCCGTGCATACTGCAACGGGAGGCGCGCAATCCTCACACGTTCCAGTAGTGTGGCATCGTTGGCCACTGCCGTTTGTGCTTCATCGAACAGCGATTCATATTTTTTCATCATCGGTGGTGAAAGATAGGTGTCTTCGGCATCCACCGGCGATCCGAATATGCGCAATGGTTTTCCTCCGCGTTCCTGCGCGATGCGCATTTCGTCGATGTATCGGCGAATGGGCTTTGCTGCTTTTCCGTAGTAACCCTGCAGGAAATCGTTCATCAGCGTGTCAGCATTTTGGTAGGGGTTCCACAACAATTTTGAGATCATGTAAGAGCGCAATGCGGCAAATTCGCCGCCCACTTCGCGGTTGCCCTGTTCGAACATGGCGGTAACACCATTTTCCGCGAAGAAGCGAAGGTTCGGCTGCAACACGTGCAGGTTGGGAAACGGGCTCACAAGATGATTGAACTGGATCACATAGTCCCAAACGATGATATCCTTTGCTATTTTTCCCCATTCACGAACATCGGTTACGAATTCGGCGCTGGCCGTGTCTTCATCGAGCGGCTTATCGCGGAACGCCTCGATGCTGCACAGCATGATGTTCACATTGCTTCTTGGCTTCAGTGTTTTCGGCGCGTGCCTGCCATATTCGTAGGCAAGCGTCGAAATCATTTTATCGGGGAACTGGTCGGCCACCTGGTTCACAAAATTGATGATGGATCCGGAGGGCGAGCCTTCGCGCTCATCCAACGCTTTGCACTTGTCGCAGGTGCAGTAGTCCTTGTTGTCGTTTTGGCTCACCGACCAGTATTTGGCATCGGGACGCTGCGCAATTTTTTTGCGCAGGTTATTGATGGTTATTTCGAGCACGGCCGGGTTTGAAAGACAGGGTTGTGTGGGAATTCTTTTCCCTTTTACCATCGCAAAATATTCAGGGTGCTGATCGTAATAGGTGGAAGGTGGTACCAGTTCGTTGAAGGTGTGCACCCACATGCCCCAGGCGGGCCTGCCGCCGTCCGGTTCATGGTCAAGCTTGTGCCATTCCGTGTATTCAGGGTCCCAGGTGCCGCGGTAGTGCGTGTCGCGGAAGGTGATGACGGGCACCTGTGTGTTATTGATGACGCCAAGCGTAATATTTTTTTGTTCGGGGATGATTTTGACCGAGGCGGTGTACATCCTGCAGCCAAGATATTCTTCCAGGAATGAATAGACGCCGTACAATGTTCCTTTTTCACTGCCGCCGGCAATAATTAAGCGGGAGCTGTCCGTTCTGATGGTGAAGCCATCTTCCTGGAGGGCTTTAAGATCGACTGGTGTGGCCAGTTCATCGAGCCGTTCATTCTGCCCCAGCACGATTTCATACGCGGTGTGCGACAGGTTGGCCGGAACGATGGGAAGGGCGGCGCCGGATATTTCGAGCAGGTAGTGCTGCAGCACCGTGGATGCCTTCTTTTCGTCGGCTGTGGCGTGCGATGGAACGACGATGCGATAGCGGCTGTTCCCATTTTCAGTGATTACGATATTTTGCGCGGCCGGTTCAGGTGGTTTGTTCTTATTCTTTTTTTGCGCGTTGGCTGCGGGAACGGATAGCATAAATGCAAAAAGGAAAAAGCAAAAGTTGGTGCAGATGAGTTTCATGCGGACTGTATGGTGTTTGTTGTAGCATTTTTTCGCTAGAGAAAATAAGGTACTGATTTTTTGCGAACTTATTTGTGACGGCATTTGCAGCAGGTTCCTGTTTTTTGTATAAATTCATAGAACAAACACCCAAGAATTTTTTGCCGGTATGGAAGCATACAGGGACCAAAACAACTGCAGTGGATCTGAAGGGGACGCATCGTTTCTTTTCGCATCTATTTTTGACAAGCATCAGCAAAAAATTTACTGCCTGGCCTTTCGGGCCACCAAATCCCATCAGCATGCCAATGATATTGTGCAGGAAGTTTTTATGAAACTTTGGGAGCACCGGTCTTCTATAGGCGAAATTAAAAACATAGATGCGTGGCTGGTGAGGGCGGTGAAGAATAAGGTGATTGATTTTCTCCGAAAAGTTGCCGCCGACGACAGGCTGAAGGCGTCGTTGTGGAGGAAGATCGAGCAGAAGCAGGCTGCGTTGGATTCGCCACTGGAGGCGAAGGAATCAGAGCAGTTGATGCATGAAGCGGTTGATGCGCTTCCCGCGCAGCGAAAAATGGTGTACCGGTTGAACCGCGAAACCGGCCTCAGTTACCAGGAAATAGCGGACGAGCTGTCTATTTCGCGGCACACGGTAAAAAACCAGCTTTACCTGGCGCTGCGGTTTTTGCAGAAGAGATTTTCGGTGTGAAACGGGAAGGCAATGGGCAAACGGCAATGGCCCTCTTCGCATCTTCGCGCCTTTGCATGAAACCCAACTTTCAACTTTTTTTACTTCCCCAATAGGAACATCTCCCCATTCCTTCGTCTTATTCTTATCCGGCGATTGCAACACATCAATTAAATGGAAGAAAGGACAAAATACCTGCTTCGAAAATATTTGGACAACACCTGCAGTAAAGAAGAATTTGATGAATTTTTTTCTTACATAAGAAACAACAACGAAACTGTAATACACGAAGCACTGGGACGCGCCATCACCCCGGAAGCCGTACCCCGAAAGCGGTACATAAAACCCGCCCTGCTGGCAGTTGCGGCAGCCATCTTGGTCATCTTCATCACCGGCACCGCCTGGCTGATGTTGAACAGGCAGAAACAACGCCAACCCCTGCTTGCCGTAAGAAAAGAGCACCCGAAAAACACCGTTCTGAAAGCAACACAGCGATCGGAGTACAAGTATCTGCTGCTGCCCGACAGCACACAGGTGTGGCTGAACGCCGCGAGCACGCTGGAATTCCCGGAATCGTTCGACAAAAACGAAAGGGTGGTGTTCCTCGAGGGGGAAGCCTACTTCGACGTGAAGCATGCAGACAAGGTTCCCTTCATCATTTACACCGGCCAGGTGAGCACGGAAGTGCTGGGAACGGCATTCAACATCAAGGCCTACCCCGACCTTGAAAAGGTTACGGTGTCGGTGAACCGGGGAAAAGTGAAGGTAAACTATGAAAACAAACAGGTGGCCATGCTCACACACGGACAACAGGTGATCATCAACCGCAAGGTGAACAGGATCAAAGAAAAAGAAGTAAAGGAAGAAGAATCCGCTTCGTGGCAACAGGGTAAGCTGATGTACGACGATTATTCCGTGGCCGACATTCTCTCCGACCTGGAAAGAATTTATGACGTCACGATCACCATCGGCTCACCGCAAATCGAAGACATGCGCGTGTCCACTTCGTTCAGAAGGGAATACGGCGTGGAGTCGGCACTCGAAATATTGTGCAGGTTAACCGACACACGGCTGAAACTTGAAAACGGTATCTATATTATTGATAACAACCAAAACTGAAAAAAAATGAAATAAAAAAGGACCTGCCAGTTACGACCTGGCATGGTCCAGAGTTTAAGGAATCCTCATTACAGAATTTTTAAACCAACCAAAGCTATGATTTTTTACCAGAAAATGCATGGTAGGCCGCTGTTGTGCATTTACGCTTCAAACGCCATTTCGGTCATGGGGCGCGGACAAATGAAAGCGATTTTTATGAGAGCGATGATACTAGGCTTCTTTCTTACCGTTAGTGGACTAATGATGGCAGCCGACTCCTCCGGGCAGGACCTGAGCAGGATCAGGGTATCCATTTCGCTGAATGATGTTTCGCTGAAAACTGCGCTGAAAAAAATCGCACACTCCACTAATGTTTCCTTTTCTTACAGAACTAACGACGTGTCGGCTTACAAAAAAGTTACCGTTGTCGTGAAAGATGTGAGCCTGGAAAAACTGCTGAGAGAACTTTTCAACGAACGGGGATTGATGTATGAGGTCGTGAACGCTAACATCATAATCAAAAAGAAAAAAGAGGCACCCCTGGAAGCCTTGCGCGAAAATGAAATTGACGGCGGCATCAGGGGCAGGGTTACCAACGCAGACGGCGAACCCGTTGCCAACGCGTCGGTGATGATCACTGAGCTGAATAGGGGAACCGCTGCCGCCAATGATGGAACATTCACTTTCTCAAATATCGATGCCGGCGAATACACCCTCCAGGTTTCTGCGGTTGGCTTTGCCACCGAAACACGAAAAGTAACGGTGGAAGATAACGATGTGGCCATGGCGAACGTGCAACTGGCGCTCGACAACGGCAACCTTTCGGAAGTGACCGTAACTGCCCTGGGCATTCGGAGAGAAAAAAGAGAACTGGGTTATTCGGCGCAGGAAGTAAGAGGCGAGGCGCTGTCGGCCAGCCATCAATCGAATATTGTCAACGCCCTGCAGGGACAGGCCACAGGGCTGCAGATCAACTCAGGTGGCGGCGCGCCGGGCCAGGGAGCGAAGATCATCCTGAGAGGTATCAACTCCCTCGATCCGCAACGCGATTTTCAACCTTTATTTGTGGTAGATGGCATACCCATCGACAACACCACCGATGTTTCGGATGGCAGCACCCTGTACGGCATCGGCAACCGCGCATCTGATATCAATCCGGATGACATTGAGTCGGTCAACATCCTGAAAGGCGGCGCTGCAACGGCCCTGTATGGCCTGCGCGCTTCAACAGGCGCCATCATCATCACGACAAAGTCGGGTAAGTCGGGAAGACTGAGAGGAAGCGTGACCACCACGGGCAGCATTGACGAGATCAACAAATACCCGAATACACAGAGAAAATATTCCCAGGGATTTTTGAGTGAATACGATGCCTCCAGCTTCTGGCCGGCCTGGGGACCTTCCGTCGAAGAAGCGAAAGCCCTCGATCCATCACATCCCGATGAACTGTTCAACAATTACAAACATGGGTACAAAACCGGCAACTCCATCAGGAACAGCATAAACATCTCGGGAGGTACGGAAAAGGCAATTTTTTCGGCTGCCTTCTCGCAATACAACCAAAAAGGCATCATGCCTTTCACCAACTATAAAAATTATTCGGCAAAGGTCGCCGGCGAGTTCCGGTTTTCAGATAAGCTGCGGCTCAATACTTCCGTCAACTACATCAAATCGGGTGGCCGCAGGGCCAATGCCGACCGGTACAACGAAAACCTCACTTATTTTTCACCACGATGGGATATTTGGAACTACATCAAACCTGATGGAACACAAAACACCATCGTGGGTTCCGATAATGAGAATCCTATTTACGTGCTGTATGGTAAAAGATATGTTGATGACGTTGACCGCATCATCGCCAATGGCAACATTGTTTATTCGCCCTTGAAATGGCTCGACATTAATTATCGTTTCGGCGTTGACCAGTACAACGATTCAAGAACGCAGACAACGCCCGGTCCGTTCGGTTTTGTGGATGAAATATATCCCGCTTCCGATTTTGGCTACGGAACGGTGTATGAGTATCACGCCAGGAGCACCGTGCTCAACTCAACTTTGATGCTGAATTTCAAAAACAGCATCGGCACCCATCTTGAATCTTCGTTCAAGATCGGGCAGGACGTTTATTCCCGGGAAAGGCGTTCCGTCAGTACAAAAGGCGACACGCTCAATGATCCGCGCTTTTACAGCCTGAGCAATGCAAAACGCGTACTCGGTCAAAATTTTCTTACAGAATACAGGATCATCGGCTTGTTTGCCGACTGGACCCTGGGATGGGATAAATTTCTTTACCTGAATCTCACTGGCAGGAACGACTATACATCAACGCTAGCCGAAGAAAACCGTTCGTTCTTTTATCCTTCGGCGAGCATCAGTTGGATATTCACCGAAAATTTTGCTGCCCCGGCCTGGCTTACTTTTGGAAAGCTGCGCATGTCTGTTGCGCGAATCGGTAAAGATGCTCCTCCGTACGCTACGTCTGAGGGCTACATGATCGGCACGAGAGGTGTGGATAACCGGCTGCCCCTAACCAACGGCGTCAGTCCTTTCAACCTCGACCCGCAAACCGGCGATCAAAATCTCGAGCCGGAGTTCACCACTTCTTATGAAGGAGGTATTGAGGCGCGGTTCCTGAACAACAGGTTTGGCATCGATCTTACCTATTATAACAATACCAGTAAGAATCTCATCATTCCTGTAAAGGTTCCGGTGACCAGCGGCTTTGAGGAAGTTTATCTTAACGCCGGCAGTATTCGCAACCAGGGTATTGAGCTGAGCATTAACGGAACACCCATCGACAATGAGAACTTCACCTGGAACTTCCGTGTAAACTACACGCGTAACAACAACAAGGTGCTCGAAATTTACCCGGGCCTCACAGAGATCGCCCTCGAGAGCCAGTTCGGTTATCTCAGCTCCACCGTCACGCAGAAATTCATCCCGGGATTTCCGGTGGGCGCTTTGTTCGGCAGAACATATGAGCGCTACTACGGCGACAAGACAGAAGATCCAATGATCCTGGAAAAGGATTTGCCGCTCGTGATCGGCGGTGATGGTTTTCCGGTACTCAACCCGGCTTCGAAGCAACAATACATCGCCAATTCGCAACCGAAATGGATCGGCAGCCTCAGCACTTCGTTAAGGTTCCGTCAACTCCTGCTCTCGTTGCTTTTCGACACACAGCAAGGTGTTTACCGTTACAACCAGTTCGCCAACTTCCTCGGCGCATTCGGACTCAACAAAGAATCGGAGAACCGTAACGACATGAAAGTGTTCGAGGGTGTGCATGCAGATGGCACGCCGAACACTACGGAAGTATGGCTCGGCCAGGGTGAGGGACCCGACGGCACCGATTACGGCAATGGTTATTACCGCGACAACTATCGCGGCGCCTCAGAAATATTTATCGAAGATGCATCGTGGATCAGGCTGAGAACGATTAGTCTCGGTTATGCGGTGCCGCCAGATTTCGTAAAACGAACCGGCTTTTTGCAGGGCGCGAATATCACCTTCTCGGTAAATAATCTTTGGTTAGACACCAGGTGGTCGACTTTTGATCCGGAGCTGAGCTCAACAAATTCAGGCAGCGTAACAGACGGGTTTTCAGGATTCACTTATCCTGCCACCCGTAATTACATCCTTTCCGTTAATCTTAACTTTTAACACCTGGATTATGAAAAAACTCATCTATATACTTTTCGCCGGTTCATTTGCGCTCACGATAACAGGTTGCAGTAAATATCTCGACAAGCTCGACAATCCCAACCTCGTTACCGACCCCCCTTTAAACGGGTTGCTTGCAGAGGCCACATTTGAAACCGGACGCGACGTGTTTCGTATCTCAGACAATGTTTCTTATTATGTTCAATACCTCGCATCCAACACCCAGGGCAGCGATGGTGATATTTACAATGAAGTGGACCTGTCCCAAACATGGACCGACATCTACTTCACCATGATGAACATTAAACAAATGAACGACAGGGCCATTGAGCAGGGTTCAACACAGCACCTTGGCGTCGGCAAAATATTGATGGCGATAAATCTCAATTTGCTCATCAACGCTTTTGGTGACGTTCCCTACACCGATGCCTTGCAGGGTAAACAAAAACTGATACCCACTTTCAGCGACCAGGCCGCGCTGCACGACACTGCCATCCAGTTGCTCAACGACGGGATCGCAGAATTGCAAAAAACGGGTTCGTCGGCTGAGCTTGATCCCGCCAGCGATGTTATTCACGGTGGAAATACGGAAGCCTGGGTCAAAACGGCAATGGCTTTAAAAGCCAGGTTTCTGAACCAGCTTTCACGAAAGGCGACATATGACGAAACGGCGATCTTCGATGCACTTTCCAACGCCTACGCTTCGAATGACGATGATGCGGCGCTCACTGCCTTCGAAGGCAGAAGCCCGTGGAACGAGGTGGCATATAATAACACCGTGCTGCTGCTGGACGGATGGCTGAGCACGCAATTCGTGGATGCCTTGAATGGAACCACATTCGGCGTGTTTGATCCGCGGCTACCGAAAATTGCGACGCTTACTCAATTCGGCGACTATCGCGGAACACCGAATGGTGCGGGTCGCATCGGCACGGGAACCGACGATGAAGAAAGCTATTTGTCGCTCGATGGATTCTATTCGAAAGGCGGCGCTCCTTTGCTCATCGTCACTTATTCGGAGATGAAATTTATAGAAGCGGAAGCCGCATTTCGTTCGGGCGACATCCCACGTGCTTATGATGCGTATCTTGAAGGGATCGCCTCGCACATGGATAAGCTGGGAGTGGCAGAAGCGGATAAAAATGCGTACATCAATAATCCCGTCGTAAGTGTGGGAGAAGGAAATCTTACCCTCGATCTTATCTTTAAAGAAAAATATGTGGCCATGTTCCTCAATCCTGAATCGTGGGTGGATGCCAGGAGATTTGATTACCAGTATAAGGATTTTGGACTGCCCGAAGGCGCGGCCATGAACACGTTCATCAGGCGGCTGGCCTATCCAACAGTGGAGGTTAGCCGAAATGGCGCCAACGTGCCAACGGTTTCCGGACTTGATGAACGGCTGGCTTTTGACAAAGAGTAGTATCTATGCTGAATGAAAACATACAATTGGATCGCTTCGGTTGCAATATTCCTGTGCAGCGCCCTGATGGCGCGGGCGCAAACGTTTTCGATTGAATCGGTAACAGGGTATCCATTTCCTTCCGGGCTCACGGCATCGTCAACGGGTTCACGGATCGCTGTGGCTATCAACGAAAAGGGCAAACGCAATATTTATGTTGCGGAGGGCCCCTCGTACGACCTGCACAAGCTCACTGCGTACAACGTTGATGAGGGACAGGAAATTTCAGGCATCAGTATTTCTGCCAACGGCAGGTACGTGGTGTACGTGCGTGGTGGCGATCACGGCGCTTACGAAGAATCTGTTGCCCGCAATCCCCTGTCGAACCCGGTACAGCAGCACGTTTCGGTGATGAGCATACCGTTTGACGGAGGAACACCGGCAGTGCTTGGCGATGGCGACAATCCCGTGATCTCACCAACGAACGACCGCGTTGCCTTTACTAAAGACGGCGAAGTGTTTGTGGCGCCTACTGATGGTTCATCGAAAGGAAAAAGGATGTTTTACAGCCGGGGCGAGAACGGTTCATTGCAGTGGTCGCCCGATGGAAAGCAACTGGCATTTGTTTCATCAAGGAAGGATCATTCATTTGTGGGCATTTTTTCCGATTCACTGACACCTTTAAAATGGCTCGCTCCCGCCTTTGCAAGAGATCAAAGTCCGCGATGGTCACCCGATGGAAAGCAAATCGTATTTGTAAGAAGGGAAGCAAGAGGCAGCAGGCCCGATTCATTAACCGTGAGGAAACATCAGCCGTGGTCGATCAGGATCGCCGATGTGGCAACGGGAAAAGCAAGACAGATATGGAAAGCGCCCGAAACATTACGCGGTTCGGTACCCGGTACGCAGGGAGGATTTAATCTGCACTGGGCGGCTGGCGATCGAATAGTATTTGTATCGTACCAGGATGGGTGGCCGCATATTTATTCGGTTGCTGCGGAAGGTGGTGAACCGCTGCTGCTGACGGAAGGCGATTACATGACGGAGCACATCAGCCTGAGTGCCGACCGCAAATGGATCGTGGCCAGCGCCAACACAGGCCCCGATAAAAACGACCTGCACAGAAGGCACATTTTAAAGGTGCCCGTTGATAAAGCCGCGCCGCAGGTGATGACGCCGGGCACCGGTATAGAAAGCTTTCCCTGCATAACGGGCGATGGAAAAAATATTGTGCTGTTGAGCGCCACACCGCAGCGGCCCGCAGTTGTTGCTGCAATGCCGTTCAACGGCGGAAAGCTAAACCTCGTGGGCGAGAAACTCATTCCCCCCGGTTATCCAATACAGCAATTTGTAACACCAAAGCCGGTTAGCTTCACTGCGGAAGATGGACTCACCATTCACGGCCAGTTGTTCGAGCCGCGAAACGGTCCGCCGAAAAAGCCGGCGGTTGTTTTTGTGCATGGAGGTCCGCAGCGACAGATGTTGCTGGGATGGCACTACGGCGATTATTATTCGAACACTTATGCGCTGAACCAGTTTCTCGTGAACAATGGATTTATTGTACTGTCGGTGAATTACAGGCTGGGTATTGGGTATGGTTTTGAATTTCAAAATGCACCGCATACCTGGATGTACGGAGCAGATGAATACAAGGATATTAAAGCGGCGGGTGAGTGGCTGGCAAAGCAACCCGGCGTTGATGCGGAGAATATTGGCATTTATGGCGGATCTTACGGTGGCTATCTTACTGCATTTGCGTTGGGCAGGGATTCTAAAATATTCAAAGCGGGCGTTGACCTGCATGGCGTGCACAATCTTACAGACAATTACCCGGATGCGAAAGGCGAACAGGCGCCCGATGCGGCACTCGCAAAAGAATTGATCTGGGAGTCTTCGCCGGTGGCATGGTTGGATAAGTGGACGTCGCCGGTGCTGTTGATTCACGGCGATGATGATGGCAATGTTAACTTCAGCGAGAGCATTGATCTTTCCAAACGATTAAAAGAGCGGAAGATCTATTTCGAGAGTCTTGTTGTTCCCGATGAAACGCATCATTGGTTGAAATATTCAAATACGGTGACGGTGGATGCGGCAGTTGCTGCGTTTCTTCAGAAATTCCTTCTTCGCTCACCCGGCGATTCTCCTTTGAAAGGAAAGAGAATATGTCTCGATCCCGGCCATGGAGGCACTGCGTTGACGGACAGCTACAGGGTCGGAAAAAACGGTGAACGCGAAGAGTGGATCGATTTGCGCGTCGCACTTTTATTGAAACAGCTTCTGGAAGAGAAAGGCGCCATCGTGATCATGACGAGGATAGCCGACACGGATGTAAGCCTCGAGGCTAGGTCGCAAATGGCCAAAGAAAACAATGCCGACGTGTTTATTTCGATTCATCACAATGCCACTGCCGACCGCAACGTGAATTTCCCCATCATCTATTTTCACGGTGCCGCCTCGGAAAATGCGGCGGGCGTTCAGTTGGCCAAAGACGTGGCGGAAACCTTCCAGGAAGATTTTTTCAAAAGAAAAACCCCTGTCAGCGTTGTTTCCGATTACACGATATTTCCTTCAAGGGGCGCGAGCGTTTTGCGAAATACTTATGGCATTCCCGCGATACTGGCCGAGGCATCGTTTTTTACCAATGAAGAAGAAGAGTTGCAGTTGAAGGAATATGATCATAACAAAAATGAAGCGGTTGCCTACCTCCGTGCGCTCGAAAAGTTTTTCTCGAAACCGGCACCGCCAATACATGACAAAAAAATTCCGGCGCTGTTGCCGGTATTTAAAGTGTTGGAGGAAGCGGAGAGAATGCAACCCGATGCACTGAAGTGGCGCGAAGATTTTGAAGAGGGTAAAAAACTGATGCGTAAAAAAGATACGGCATCGCTGCGCAAGGCTTATGACCTTTTCACAAGGTCGGCGAGATCTTTTCCGGATTCTTACGTGGCGCAGGATTGTCACCGCTACCGCGCAGCAATACTGGGCAGGCTCGGACAGGATAAGGAAGCTGCCGAAGAGAAATTAAGGGCGAAAGAATTTTATGTAAACCCGTGATTATGCTATTATCGAGATATTATTTTGTTTTTCTTCTGGTCGTATTTTCTTTCGTTAAAGCAACTGCGCAGAAGAAGACGACCCTGCCGCCGGGGATCGATCATTACATCGAAAAAGTGTTGCAAACGTTCAGGGTGCCGGGTGTGGGTGTGGCGATAGTGAAAGATGGCAGGGTGCTGATGGCGAAAGGGTTTGGAACGAAAAGAATGGGCGAGAACAAGCCGGTTGATGAAAACACACTGTTTCTGATTGCCTCCAACAGCAAGGCGTTTACTGCCACATCGCTGGATATATTGGTGGAGGACGGAAAGCTGAGGTGGGAAGATAAGGTCATTAATCATCTTCCATGGTTCAGGATGAGCGACGATTATGTCACGTCTCACATGACCATCCGCGACCTTCTCGTGCATCACAGCGGATTGCCCGCTTATGGAGGAGATATCATGCTTTTCCCGCCTTCAAAATACACGCGCCGGCAAATACTCGACAGGCTCCGCAATATTCCATTGAAGTACGATTTCCGGACCACGTATGCTTACGACAATATTCTTTACCTGGTAGCCGGAGAGGTTATCGCGGAAGTGTCGGGAATGAGTTGGGAAGACTTTGTGAAGAAGAGAATATTCGATAAAGTGGGGATGGAGGAAAGCGTTTCGCGATATTCTGCTTTGAAGGCAAACGATAATTTTTCGTTCGGCCATGCGCGCAACGGTTACGACATACGTATCGTGGAAAATTTCCGCGACCGGAACATTGGTGATGCGGGGGATCCGGCAGGCGGAATATGTTCGAGCGCGTCTGACATGGCCCGGTGGCTGATCACACAACTGGATTCGGGCAGAACGCCTTCGCAGGAAAAAATATTTACGCCAGCGGCCACTGCGCAGTTATGGAAGGTCGTGACACCCATGCCGGTAAGTAAAGTGCCGGAGGCAATCAAGCCGTCGCAGCAGAACTTTTGGGGTTACGGGCTCGGATTCAGGTCGTACAACTACGGAAAGTACAAAGTGGTTGGACACGGTGGGGCGTTGCGCGGTTTTGTGTCGCAAATAGCGATGGTTCCCGGGTTGGATTTGGGCGTGGTGGTGCTCACCAACCAGCACACCACCGGTGCCTATTGGTCCATCATCAATCATGTGCTCGACTATTACATGCAAAACCCTTCGTTCGACTGGATCGGCGGTTATAAAAAGATATCAGATTCTGCTACTGCACGGTCGCAGGCACAAAAGAGGAAGGTTTTCATTACCAGGGACAGTACAGACAAACCTTCGATACCGCTCGAAAGATATGGCGGCACCTACACCGAGGAACTGATGGGAAAAGTGACCATCACCAAAGAGGACACCGGGCTCGTATTGCGATTTGAAAATTCTGATTACTACATAGCTGACCTGGCTTATTTTCAATACAACAATTTTATTGCGAAGTTCAGGGGAATGGAGTTCCCCACCGAGGCGTATGTTTCGTTTCAGCTCAACCCTGATGGAACAATTGACGGCGCAAAGATAAAAGTGCTCGATCCTGATTCATACTTCGATTTTGAGGAACTGGTGCTGAAACCTTTTGATGAAAAGATCCATGACACGGCCGAATTGCACAACGCGATATCGGTGGAGTTTGCGAAGCACCCCGAGGGTGTGTTTGCGGTGGCAGTGAAGGAGCTTTCTTCGGGCCGGCAATTTTTTATCAATGCGCATGACAGCTATCATGCCGCCAGCACCATGAAAACGCCCGTTCTTATCGAGGCGTATAAACAGGCCAAGGCCGGCAAATTTAAAATCACCGACAAGGTTACGGTGAAGAATGAATTCAAAAGCATTGTTGACGGAAGCGCTTTTTCGCTTGACTCCATAAACGACAGCGAGCACGGGCTGTACAGGATGATTGGAAAAACAGTGACCATATACGACCTGCTTTACCGCATGATCACCATGAGCAGTAACCTCGCTACGAATATTGTTATTGATCTTGTTGGTGCAGAAAACGTAAATGAAACCATGAGATCGATGGGTGCGAAAGATATGCAGGTGCTGCGTGGCGTGGAAGATAACAAGGCGTACGAGAAAGGAATGAACAATATGGTTACTGCTTACGATCTGATGATGGTGTTGGAGGGCATTGCCTCGGGAAAGGCCGTTGACCAGCGCGCGAGCGACGAAATGATCAAAATACTTACGCAGCAGCACTTTACGAATATTATTGCGAAGAACCTGCCGTCAGGCGTTAAGGTGGCAAGCAAGAGTGGTTCCATTTCTTTTATCACGCATGATTCGGGGATTGTTTTTCTCCCTGACGGGAGAAAGTATGTGGTGGTGTTATTGTCGCGAGGCGTGAAGGATCATAAAGCCGTCAGCGCAACCATGGCAAATGTTTCGAAGTTGATTTATAATTACGTGAAATGAAAGATCCCGCTATCATCCTCACCGCCGGCTTACTCCACGCCTCTGATGCGAAAACCGCACATGGACTGTTGCGCGAAAGCAACCGCTTTAACATTGTGGGCGTCATTGACGAAGTGAGCGCAGGAAAAGACGCTGGCGAAGTTCTCGACGGCAGGAAGAGAAGCGTTCCTGTATTTAGCACGATCGAGGAGTCGCTGCAACTGCGTCCGACGTATTGCATTGTGGGTGTTGCCACGCCCGGCGGCATATTCCCGCCTGCCATGATCAGCTATATAAAAACGGCTATTAAAAACGGGTTGTCCGTCGTTAACGGGCTGCACGACCTGCTTGTCGAAAAACAGGAAATTGCGGAACTGGCAGAAAGATATAACGTACAACTCATCGACGTCCGAAAACCAAAGCTCCGCCATGATCTTCACTTTTGGACCGGTGAAATTTTCAATGTTAAAACGCCTATCGTTGCAGTGCTGGGTACAGATTGTTCAATGGGCAAGCGAACGGCGCAACGCATGCTCGTGAACGAATGCCGGACTGCCGGAATAAACGCTGAATCGATTTACACAGGACAAACGGGCTGGCTACAGGGAGGAAAATATGGTTTTATTTTCGATTCCACACTCAATGACTTTGTTCCCGGCGAACTTGAACACGCCATTCTTACCTGCGTCAAAGAAGCAAATCCCGATGTTATTTTTCTTGAAGGGCAATCGGCTCTAAGAAATCCAACGGGCCCCTGCGGTTCGGAGATGATCATTTCCGGCAATGCAAAGCAGGTTATTTTGGTGCACGCGCCGAAGAGAGAATATTTTCATCACAACGTTGCCTGGGGTAAAATCCCCTCGCTTGAAACAGAAATACAATTGATTGAGCTTTTAGGAGCGGAGGTGATTGCGCTTGCATTGAATACTGCCGGTTGCAGTGCTGAAGAAGCAATTGCCTTTCGCGATAGCTACAGCAAGCAATTCAACATACCGGTGGTGTTGCCTTTGAAGGAAGGATTTGAGAAGGTCGTGCCTTTTTTAACAACCAAAAAGTCGAAATGACAATTACATCCATAACTGCCTTCAAAAAACTATGTCCCATAAAACGGCCGTACACGATTACGCGGAACACGTTTACGGAGGTAGAAATCGTGTTTCTTGAAATTGAATTGCAAAACGGTATCAGGGGCATTGGCGCCTCCTCTACAGATGTTAATGTTGTGGGTGAAAGCGCAGAAGATACACTGAACAATTTGCGTTCCGACAGCGTAATGGAGCTGGCGGGGAAGGACATACGTAATTTTCTACCGCTCATCAAGCGGTTCCGGCAACAGTTTTCTTCTTTCCCGGGCACCCAGGCGGCAATAGACATCGCCCTCCACGACGCCTTCTGCCGCTGGCTGGGTATGCCGGTGGTGGATTTTTACGGCCGCTACCATGACAAGCTGCTCACCTCTGTTACCATTGGCATCAAGGACGTGGCGGAAACACTTGAAGAGGCGCAGGAATATTTTGAACGCAACTTCAGGGCACTGAAAATAAAAACCGGCCTCGACGTAAAGCAGGATGCTGAGCGGATCATTCGCTTAAGAGAAAAATACAGGGACCATTTTTTTATCAGGGTTGATGCGAACACAGGTTATAACCTCCAGCAGTTGCAGGAATTCATGGACCTTACGAGAGAACTGGATGTTGAACTGATTGAACAACCATTGCTGCCCGGTATGGAGAATGAGCTGCGGAAACTTCCTCCCGAATCGAGGGCGAGGCTTGCTGCCGATGAATCATTGAAGAATGCAACATCCGCGCTGCAGCTAACGCATCACGTTCCCTATGGCATATTCAATATTAAATTGATGAAGTGCGGAGGAATATTGGGCGCATTTGACATAGCCACCGTTGCCCGGCAGGCGGATATTTCTCTTTTTTGGGGCTGCAATGATGAAAGCATTGTCAGCATTACGGCCGCCGTACATGCTGCCTACGCCTCTCCCAATACACGCTACCTCGACCTTGACGGCAGTTTCGACCTTGCAGATGACCTGGTGAAGGGAGGATTTATTTTGAAGGACGGGTACATTTTGCCAAACAATGAGCCGGGCCTTGGAGTGACCAAACTATAAACCTCATGCCGATGTTCAAAAAAATAATCGTCACCATCATTTTATTGTGCCCGTTAGCGGCGATAACGGCCCAGCAGCATGCCTATAGAGTTATCGATTCCCTGTTCAGCGACTATGCTGCGAAAAATAATTGTCCCGGCACAGTGTATGCTATTGTAGGGCCGGAAGGGACAATGCATAGCGGAAAAATTGGCTATGGCAACCTTGAAAAGCGATATGCCGCCGATGAGCACACGGCATTCAGGATCGCCTCCATGACGAAAAGCACCGTTGCAATGGCTATCCTTCAACTGCGTGATGCGGGAAAGCTTTCGCTCGACGATCCCGCCGCGAAATACATTCATGAACTCGATTCCATAAAATATCCCACCGCCGATTCGCCACCGCTTACTGTAAGGAACCTTCTCACGCACGCTGCGGGTTTTCCCGAAGACAATCCCTGGGGCGACCGGCAACTGGGCATCTCAGACGAAAAAATGCTGGACATGTTCCGCAAAGGCATCTCTTTTTCGAATGCACCGGGCATCGCCTATGAATACAGCAATATGGGCTTTGCTATGCTGGGATACATTATCAAAAAAGTTAGTGGCCAACGGTATGAAGATTACATCACCCAAAATATATTCAGGCCGCTGGGCATGGATCACAGCTATTGGGAATATTCGGATGTGCCGGAAAAAACACTGGCGCTGGGTTACCGTTACCTCAACGGGCAACACGTAAAGCAACCCATGCTGCATGACGGTGCGTATGGAGCGATGGGAGGATTGATTACCACGCTCGGAGATTTTCAGCGCTACGTATCTTTTCATCTTTCAGCCTGGCCGCCCCGCAATGAACCGGAACATGGGCCACTGCGCAGAAGCTCGTTGAGAGAAATGCAGAAAGCATGGCAGTTCAGCGGATTGTATTCGGGTTCCGCATGTCCGTTGGTAACTGCCTACGGATACGGGCTTCGCTGGTCCACGAATTGTCATGGCACCGTTAGCGTAGGACATAGCGGCGGGCTGCCCGGCTTCGGTAGCAACTGGACCATTCTGCCCGACTATGGTATCGGTATCATCTGCTTCAGCAACAGCACTTACGCGCCGGCCAGCACGATCAATATGAAGGCCCTCGACACACTCATCACCATGGCAAACCTCCAACCTTATACAATTCGGGTTTCCAAAATTCTGGAACAACGCAAAGACGAGCTGGTGCGTTTATTGCCCGAATGGCAAAACGCGCCCTCGACTCCTATTTTTGCGGAGAATTTTTTCCTCGATTATTTTCCGGATTCATTAAGAAAAGAATCACTCGCAGCTTTTAAAAAGGCGGGCAGGATTGTTCGCGTGCATGACATCGTTCCTGAAAATAATTTAAGAGGCACTTTTGTTATCGAGGGACAAAACGCAGACGTGGAAGTGTACTTCACCTTATCGCCGGAAAACCCGCCGCTTATACAGGAATTCAACATTCGCAGCGTTCCGTCACAGCCGAAAACGGATGCTGTTCTTCAGAAAATCTTATCGACGAACGAAGATCCACTATTTCGAAAGGTGATCGGTGACCCGGATAAATACAGGCTGCAAATTATCTACACGAAAATAGACCGCGATCGGAATAACGTTCCTTCCTTTACCAATTACTATTTTCATCACGATCCGAACCTTTACTTTTACCCGGCATCAGTGGTGAAAATGCCACTGGCGTTTTTGTCGCTGGAAAAGATAAACAGATTGAATCGAAAAGGTGTTACCAAGAACGCCACGGTGATTTTTGACAGCAGCGAATCGTGGCATAGGCCGTTGCGCACCGACACTACCGCCGCCGATGGCCGGCCCACCATCGCTCATTTTATTAAAAGGGCATTTCTCATCAGCGAAAACGATCCGTATAACCGCATGTACCAATGGCTGGGGCAGGGACCTATTAACCGCAGCCTCCACGAAAAGGGGTACGGCGACGTTCGCATCACAAGGCAGTTCATGGGCCTTACTGAAGAGCAAAACCGCCTCACGAACGGGCTTCATTTCGTTGACGCGAAGGGCAGAACGATTTACACGCAACCGCCGTTGCACAACACGGATAGTTTCGACTTCAGCCACGTAATAAAGTTGGGCCGCGGGCACCTCGACCAAAACGACAGCCTGGTGATGCGGCCGCTCGATTTTACGAAGCAAAACAGTCTTTCGCTGCTCAGCATGCAGCAGATGCTACAGTCGGTATTGTTTCCCGAATCGGTTGCCGAAACCCGCCGGTTCCTGCTGAAGCCTGATGATTACAAATTTCTTTACCGGTACCTTTCGCAGTATCCCTCTGAAACACCGGACCCTAAATATGATACGGCCGAATTTTATGACAGCTACGTGAAATTTTTTTTCAGGAACAGTACCCGTCGTATGCCTGGGGGTGTGCGCGTATTCAACAAGGTGGGCTGGTCGTACGGATTTTTAACGGATGTATCGTATGTGGCCGACTTCAACAACAAGGTCGAATTTATGCTGTCGGCAACGTTGTACGTCAACAACGACGGCATTCTTAACGACAATGCATATGAATACGACAGTGTTGGCCATCCGTTTCTTTACCAGTTGGGACAAACCCTTTACCAGCACGAATTAAAAAGGCGCCGGCAAAATCCTCCCGACCTGTCGCGCTTTACGGTAAAATATGAGAAGAGGGATCCGAACGATAAGCGTCTGCCTTTATCGGAAGTGGATAATTAAATGTTAGCCGGTAGTTGTCAGGCTGCTTCTGTGGGGCGTTTTTCAAATGTTCGCAGTGCATCCGGAAGTCTTGCCATATCCAGTTTCGAAATGATCAGTGTGAATTTACCGGTGGGCGTTTTGATAATATCTTCCTCATTCACAAACCTGAATTCGATCGTGGCAGTGTCGTTCATTCTTTGCCTCAGTCTTTTTGCAATTAGCTGTTCATCTTCTTTGCTGAAACCGGGCGCCACCACCAGGTTGACCTGTATGGCATTCACCCGTTCCTGTAAGATCTGTGCATACTGCAAGTGTTTGATACCCTGGAAAGCAATGCCCAGGCCGTTTACCAGTGTGCCGTCGGAAAGGAGTACAGCATCTTCGAACCGTCCCTGTATGTAGCTGATGGCTTTTTCTTTTCCGCATGCACAGGGCCCGTCGAGCAGGTGAAAAACATCATCCACGTAGTACCTGATCAGCGGGAATGAGCGGTTGCACAGCGAAGTGGTAATGACCCCGTTTCTTTTGAACTCGTTATAGGAATACATCGGGAACTCGTGGTAGTTGCCATGCGCGCATTGTCCGAGCGTAATGGTCCGTTCAGCATTCCCGTACCAGTCGATCACTTTTGTATGCAGCGTTGCTTCAATCTTTTCGCGCTGGAAGGGGTATAAAGTTGAAGACGCGGTAAACACCATTGGAACGGTAAACTGGAGGTTGGCCTCGTTCATCAGGTTAACCATTGCATACAGGGTGCTGGGCAGTGTGCTGATGGCTTTTGGCTTAAATTCCTCGATCAGTTGCACATACTTGCCGATGTTTGCGGCAGAAAGCATGTAGATCGAGAGATAGAGAACATTTTCCGTCTTGTTGTAGTAAGAAAGCGTTTTGTTATCCAGCTTTCCGCGCATGGACACTATCGGGTCGCCGATGTTGAGGCCATGCATCATGCGGAAGTACCACACGTACGCGTTCTCACGGATGATCGAGCCCGGCGACCGGTAAACGGTCAACGGTGTGCCCGATGTGCCGCTCGTAAGGCCCTCCTTCAGCAGGAAGGGAAACGTGGTGCACATCGCTTTGCGGTTCGCCAGTATATCTGCCTTATTGATGACGGGTAACGAACTGTATATTTCGCTGAACGGTTTTGCCGTATCTACGTTTTTGTAAAGGCGGCGGTAATAATCGGAGTGTTTTTTTGCATACCCGATCATGTCCATCGCTTTCTTTTGCTTCAGCGCATTGTGTTCGGCCTCCGATAAATGTTCATGCTGTTTGATCTTTTTGATTTCATGTGCAAGCCAGGCATTATGCTTACTTAAAAAGACCAGTTGATCTTTGATATCCTTTAAACCCAGGGTTCTAGACATAAACATTCCGAATTGACAGTCAGCAAGATATGCTGTGCTGCGACAAATAAAAAAACATTCTGGTTCGGGGGTTTTAAAGGGAGATCGAGGGTCAAATTAACAAAATAAATGTTATTATTTCAAATA